>JBAVBF010000339.1:0-25395 GCA_049586115.1 Thermoanaerobaculia bacterium
GCCTGGTACAACCTCGCCGTCGCGCTCCAGGAAAACGGCAACGCGCGCGAAGGCGCGATCGCGCTTGCCGAAGTGGCGAAGCGCGATCCGAACCGGCCGGAGATTCACAACATCCGCGGAACAGCACTCGCGGAAGCGGGCAATCTCGCCGAGGGGGAGAAAGAGTTCCGCGCCACGATCGCTGCCGATCCTCGCAACGCGCGCGCGTACAACAACCTCGGCAACGTACTCGCCGCCATGAACCGCCACGATGACGCGGCCGGCGCGTATCAGAAATCGATCGAGCTCGCGCCGCGCTACGCCGACCCGCTCAACGGACTCGGTGCGATGCTCGTCAGCGACGGCCACGCCCGCGATGCTCTTCCCTATTTCGACAAAGCGATGCAGATCGCGCCCGACTACTACGAAGCGCAGCTCAATCGCGCCGTCGCATTGCAGATGTCGGGAGACTCCGCCGCGGCCGCCGCCGAGCTGCAACGGCTCCTGACACGCCTGCCCGCCGGCCGCCAGTACGATTCGGAACGAAACGCCGCGCGCACGTTCCTGCAACGGTTGCCGCCACAGTTCCGTCGTTAATCTCTTTGGAGTATCCTCCGGCAAATTCAAATCGGTTTCAACAGGAGGTACACCGTGCGCTCTCGTTCCCTGCTCCTGGTCGGTTTCCTCGTCCTTCTCCTCCCCAATCTTCTTTTCGCACAAACCAACGCGGGATCGCTCTCCGGCCGGGTTTCCGACAACACCGGCGCGGCGCTTCCCGGCGTCACCGTCACGGCGACGAACTCCAGCACCGGCTTCAATCGAACGGTGATCACGGAGACCGACGGAACGTACCGGTTCCAGTCGCTGCCGGTCGGGACGTATGAGGTCCTGGCCGATCTGTCCGGCTTCGGCTCCGTGGTGACGCGCAACGTCGAAGTCAACGTTTCGACCGACCGCACGCTCAACGTCACGCTGAAGCAAGCCAGCGTGAAGGAGCAGATCACCGTCACCGCCGCCTCGCCGCTGATCGAGACGACGCCGGCCATCGGCACCGTGGTCAGCCAGCGCGAGATCGCCAACCTGCCGTTGAACGGCCGCCAGTTCGCGAACCTCGGCTCGCTCGCGCCGGGAACGACACTCTCGGTCAATAGCGACCCCACCAAACCCGGCCAGCTCACCATCGCTCTCAACGGCGGCAGCGGACGGAACGTCAATTTCCTGGTCGATGGCGGCGACAACACCGACGACACCATCGGCGGCGCCTTACAGAACTTCAATATCGACGCCGTCCAGGAATTCAACATTCAGACGCAGCAATACAAGGCCGAATATGGCCGCACCACCGGCGGCGTATTGACCGTCGTCACCAAGACCGGCACGAATGATCTCGAAGGAAGCGCATACGAGTTCTATCGCGCCAAGGGCCTCAATGACGAAACGACAACCGAGAAGAACGCAGACGCCCAAGCCCGCGCGAAGGGCGGACCAGAACCTGGTAAATCGCCATATAACCGCAATCAGTATGGCTTGACGATCGGCGGACCGATCATCAAAGACCGGATCCATTTCTTCGCCACAGGCGAGCGGCTCGAGCGGCCGACGAATTACACCATCAATACAAGCGGCATCTACCCCGAGTTCGACGGACAGGCCGTTCCGACGCCATTCAAAGACAATCTCCTGACCGCGAAAGTCAGCGCGGACCCCACTGCAACGCAATTCCTGCAGGTGCGTTACGGCTACCAGCGCAACTCCGACGTCTACGGCGCCAGCCCCATTATTCTTCCCAGCGCGCTTGGAACGCTGACAAACGATTACCACTCCATCCTGATCGGACACACGTGGCAGATCGGTTCGAACAAAGTCAACGATTTCCTTTTCCAGGACACCCATTTCAAGAACGCCATCCTGGCCACTTCGAACGACGCTGCTCTCATCTATCCGAGCGGCGTCAGCGTCGGACAGAGCATTAATACGCCGCAGACGACCACGCAGATCAAGCGCCAATACAAGGACGACTTCGCCTGGTCAGCGACGCTGGGACAAAAACGCAACGACTTCAAAGTGGGAGTGAATTACATCGACGAACCGCTGCTGGGCGGTGACTTCTCCACGGGAACCGCCGGCCAGTACACCCTGAAGGACAACGCGAAGGGCTCGCCGGTCATCGACATCGCCATCTTCAGCGGCTTCGCCGGCTACAACACGCCCATCAAACAATACAATTACTACGCGCAGGACGACATCTCTTTCAATAAGAACCTGACCTTGAACGTCGGCCTTCGCTACGACCTCTGGAAAGGTTTCGACCTCGATCAGACTTCGAATCCGATCTGGAAGGCATTGTCGACGCAGACGAAATACAACGACCCGTATCTGAAGGACTTCCAGGGCGGCAAAGGCGGGAAGCTCAAGAACGACACCAACAATTGGGCACCGCGTTTCGGCTTCACCTATGACCTTCGCGGCGACGCCAAGAACATCGTGCGCGGCGGCGTCGGCCGTTACTTCGACTTCCCTTATACCAATGCCACGATCCTCTTTCCGGCGGTTTCCGTACAGTCGACTTACGGGCAGAGCTACGCGTATCACGACGGCAACGGCATCAGGAACGCCAACGGCACCTTCTTCCAGCCGGGACAGCCGCTGCCTCCGAATCAACAGTCCGGCACATCCGTCAACCCGCCCAATGAAGTCGCCTCTCCGACTCTTGCCACGCCGTACTCCGACCAGATCTCGCTCGGCTATTCGTGGCAGGTCAATCCGTGGCTCGGACTGAACGTCGACGCGTCCCACGTCAGCTACAAGGACATTCCCTACCGGTTCCGGGCGAACCCGATCATCAACACCGTAACCGGCGAACGGCGCTTCAATGATTTCGCCAGCTTCCGCATGTGGTACGGCAACGGTTTCGCCAAATACAACGGCGTCAATCTGGGCGGCCACGCCCGGCTCGGGTCCGTTTTCGAGCTCCAGGGCTTCTATACCTACTCGCGCACGACCGGCAACGTACTCGCCGGCGCGGACGAATTCCGGATCACGGACGCCGGACATCAGGGCGATCTGCGTGGCGTGCGCGATCAGACGATCGATCCGTACGATCCTAACTGCGACGCCTGCACCGGCCCGCTCAATACCGATCAACGGCATCGCGTCACACTCAGCGCTCTCTATCGCGCGCCCCTTGGCATCAACGCCTCCGGCATCTTCCGCTATCACTCCGGTACGCCCTATACCGAATGGGCCGGCGCGGACATCAGCTGCGGCCCGACCGGAACCGTATTCAAGTGCGCGGACGGTTATAACTTCGACCTCGCGCCGGGCGTCACTCACGTCAACACCCTGCGGGGCGGATCGTTCTCCCAATTCGACGTCCGGCTTGCGAAGGAATTCAAGTTCTACCGCAACTACGGCGTCGAAGTGATCGGCGAGATTTTCAATCTCTTCAACTCGAAGAATCCGGCGAACTTCAACGGCAACTGCGCGGTCGGAACCGACCCGAAGGTTCCGGCGACGTATGGAAAGTGCACGTTCACCGGCGGCTTCGGCCAGGCCACCACGTTCGCCGGCGACCCCGCACAAGGCGAACAGCGCCTCGCGCAGCTTGGAATCCGCGTCACCTTCTGATCCGCCTTTCACGACTCATTCGACTACGGGGCGCCGCGAGGCGCCCCGTAGCTTTTTCGGGACGGCTTGTCCTCACGCGGGGAGGCGCGCGACGGCGCACGCCGTTCGGCGACTCGCTAAGTCATTGAAGCTACAACAGGAATATCTCCAGCGCGCGTGGCACGCCTGCGGCACCGCGAGCCGCTGTCCAAGGAGAGAAACCAACATGCGCAGTCCGCGAAGCGAGCAAAGAACGGAACGGGGAACGACGGCAGCTTCATCGAGTCGCACGGGAAAGAGAGAGAGCCGCATGAGACGCCTCATTGCAGCATCCGCAGTCCTTTGGGCATCGGCGCTCACCGCACAAGTGAACGAGAGCATCGATGTTCGCGTCGTGAACGTCGATGTCACCGTGATGTCGAGGAAGGGGCCGGTGCGGGGCCTCACGCGCGACGACTTCGAGATCCGCGAAGACGGAAAGGTTCAGACGATCACGAATTTCTATACGTCCGACGAGACGCGTCCGACCGTGGCGGTAACGGCGGCCGCCGCATCCTCGCCAGCTGCCGCACCGGTCGCGCCGCAGGATGAGCGCTTCCGGCGCAAGGTCCTTGTCCTCGTCGAAAACCACCACACCACCCGCCGCGCCCGCGATACATCGCTGCGCGCGCTCGAGGCGATGATCAACGACCGCTTCCACGGTGACTATGAATGGTCGATCGGCGTGATCGGCCGCGGCGTCACGCTCGTACTGCCGCTCTCTTCCGACAAGGCTGCCATTCACGAAGCGCTGGAGATCATTCGCAAAATCGGAACTGGCGAGGAGGGAACGTCGTCGTTCGCCGGTGCCATGGACCGTCAGGGATCGACGCCTGCCAATCCCGATGTTCAGAAAACATCATGGGCGGTCTTCGACAAGGATTTCTCCTCGCGGCTGTCACAGGCCGGTGCGAACGATGACGCAGAACGTGTCATCGCCGCGAAGTTCACCGTCCCGGCCATCCTCGACTCCGTGCGAGGTTTCGCCAGCACTGCCGGACGCAAAATCGTGCTGTTGCTCACCGGCGACCCAGGCCTCAATGACGTCGAGATCGTGATGCAGGGAGGGGGTAACGGGTTCAACGTCCGCGGCTTCGACCGCCAGGGCGAACGCCTATGGGCCAATCAACGAGCCATCGAAGACCTGCGCACGAGAATCATTCAGGAAGCCAATGCGTCCGACGTCAGCTTCTACATCTGGAATGTGCAGGGATTGACTGCCCCCGGCGGCATGGGTGCCGGGGGACTCCCCGTAACCAACACGTCCGCGGCATTCTGGCTCTCCAATCAAACGGGCGGCCGACTGATAACCGGCAACGATCAAGTGCGCGCGCTGCAGGAGTTCGATACTACGTCGTCGAGTTTTTACTCCCTCGGGTATACGCCGGCGCATCCTGACGACGGCAGGTACCACTCCATCAGCGTGAGCATGAAACGCAAAGGCGATTACTCACTCGCGTACCGCGCCGGCTACAGCGCCAACCCAACGTCGACGCAACTCGCACGGGCTATGCAATCGCCGACCGCGGCCGCGATGCAGGCCAGCGCGCTACCGGTCACGCTGGCCCTCGGAGAACCGCAGACCGATCGCGGCACGGTGGTCACGCTGCCGATCGAAGTGAAGGTGCCGTTCCGCGCGCTTCAGTTTCTGCCGAGCACTCATGGAGTGGCGGCGAATGTCGTCGTCTATGTTTCGGTCTTTGCCGAAACCGGAAGAAACCTGGTGGCCACGGCCATCCCGCTTGCGCCGGCGTTCAAGTCGGGCGCACCCGACCTGGATGGGATGCTCGTCTACCGCAACGCAATCAAGCTCCGCGCGAACGAGCGCCAGCGAATCGTCGTGGCCGTTCGCGACGCGATCACGGAATCCATAGGGATGGCCACCGAGGTGGTGAAGTTTTGAGCGCCGGGAGAGTTATGAACGCACGTCTTGTCATCGCATCAGTATCGCTTTACGCGGCCATCGCGCAGGCGCAGGTATCGGAACGCATCGACGTTCGCGTCGTCAATGTCGACGTCACCGTCACCTCGAAAGGCGCGCCGGTGCGCGGCCTGTCCGCGGCCGACTTCGAGATCTTCGAAGATGGCCGTCCGCAGAAGATCACCAATTTCTACAACGTCGAGGGGCCGGTGCCTTCGGCGGCGGCAAGTGCGCCCGCTGCGGCTTCCGTTGCGACGCCCGCGGCGGCCGAGCCCGATCCGCGTTTCCGCCGAAAAGTGCTGGTGCTCGTGGACAACCGTCACACGACGCGGAAGGCGCGCGACCTCGCGCTGCGCGAGCTTGAAGCGATGATCAACGATCGCTTCCACGGTGAGTATGAATGGTCGATCGGCGCGATCGGCCGCGGCATCACCCTGATCCTTCCGCTTTCGTCAGACAAGAACGCCATCCATGAAGCGCTGGAGATCATTCGCAAGAGCGGAACGGGGCAGACGTCCACAACGTTCGCCGACGCGCGCGAACCGGAGCAGCGCGTCGCACCCGAGAAACCAACCACGTGGTCCGCCTTCGACAAAAACTACAGCGAGAAACTAGAGAGCTACGCGGCAATCGACATGAGTGAACAGGTGATCGCGTTGAAGTTCACCGTCCCCGCATATCTCGACGCCGTCCGCGGATTCGCAAGCTCTTCCGGCCGCAAGGTCGTTCTCTTGATGACGGGCGATCCTGGGTTCAACGACCTGGAAGTCACTCCTCACACTCCCGGCGGCGGAGAATTCAGCACCGTCCGCGCTACCGGACCGGGCGCCACCAAGTTCTGGAGCGATCAGCGGACGATTGAGGATCTGCGCAAGTCCATCGTGCAGGAGGCAAACGCCTCCGATGTCAGCTTCTACTTCTGGAACGTCGAGGGTTTGATTCCAAAAGGCGGCCTCGGCGTAGGAGGGTCAGCGGAAACCAACCTCGCTGCGATCTTCTGGCTTTCCAAGGACACCGGCGGCCGGCTGGTCACGGGCAATGACCCCGCGGCCGCGGTTCATGAGTTCGATACCGCGTCGTCGAGCTTCTACTCCCTCGGATATGCACCTGCCCATCCCGACGACGGCAAGTACCACAAGATCAGCGTCCGCCTGAAGCGGTCCGGCCCGTACTCGCTCGAATACCGCACCGGCTACAGCGACAGCCCGGCGTCGACGCAGCTCGCGAGGGCCATGACTTCGCCCACAGCGGCGGCCATGCAGGTCAGCACGCTGCCCGTGACGCTGACGATGGGAACGCCGGAGAGCGCTCGAAACGAAGTGACGGTTCCGATCGCGGTGAACGTCCCCTTCAACGCGCTCCAGTTCCTGCCTGGAAAAACCGGCGTGTCGGCCAACCTCGTCGTCTACGTTTCCGTCTTCGATGACGCCGGCAAGAACCTCGTGGCGTCGACGTTTCCGCTGACGCCGGGCTTCAAGTCGGGTGTTCCTGATCCGAAAGGAACGCTGGTCTACCGCAACGCCATCAAGCTGCGGAAGGGGGATCGGCATCGGATCGTGGTCGCGATCCGCGACGTCGTCACCGAGAGCGTCGGAATGGCCACCGAGGTCGTGCAGTTCTGAGGGCCGCCGCAGCGGAATAAGGTCTCTCGCCGCTGCGGTTTACCCGATTCCACGCCGTTTGACCCTCTGGTCTTCGTGTGCTAAAAAGCGTGGTCTTTTTCCTGGAGGTCTATTTCCGTGTACGCCATCATCCGTTCCGGTGGGAAACAGTATCGAGTCGCGCAGGGCGAGACTCTTTTCGTCGAGCGCGACGTGCTCAGCAATGCTGACCAGGAAAAGGTCACCTTCAACGAAGTGCTGATGGTTGGCGGCGACAAGCCGCAAGTCGGCGTTCCGATGGTCAGCGGCGCCTCGGTTGCTGCGACGGTCGTTCGCGAGACGCGCGGCCAGCGCATCATCGTTTTCAAGAAGAAGCGCCGCAAGAACCACACGAAGCGCAAGCACGGGCATCGTCAGGATCTCGTCCAGCTTCGCATCGACAGCATCAATCTCTAAGGGAGACCAGCCATGGCTCATAAAAAAGGACAGGGCTCGTCGCGCAACGGCCGCGATTCGCAGCCGAAAATGCTCGGCGTCAAGCGCTTCGCCGGCCAGTTCGTCACCGGCGGTTCGATTCTCGTCCGCCAGCGCGGGACGCGGTTTTATCCGGGTGTGAACGTCGGCATCGGCCGCGACCACACGCTCTTCGCCAAGATCGACGGCATCGTGAACTTTCACGACAAAGGCGAGCGCGGACGCTTCATCAGCGTCACCCCCGCCGAGTAATTCAACTTCCGACGTTGTGATGACGCCGCTCCGAAAGGGCGGCGTTTTTGTTTTTGCACTGTGGCGTACGCTTCGCAGAATAGAGACAACGACCATGTTCATCGACCAGGCCACCATTCGCGTCAAAGCCGGAGACGGCGGGAAGGGCTGCATCGCCTTTCGACGCGAGAAGTTTGTCCCGAAAGGCGGCCCATCCGGCGGCGACGGCGGCGCGGGCGGTTCGGTCTGGATTGTCGCCTCGCAGCGCCTGAACACGCTCTACCACCTGCAGTTTCAACGCGAGTGGAAAGCCGGCCGCGGCCAGCACGGCATGGGCTCGAACTGCTCCGGCTACGACGGTGATGACGTCACCATCGAGCTGCCGATCGGTTCCGTGATCCGCGACAAAACCACTGGCGAGTTGGTCGCAGACCTCGCGCACGAAGGGGAGCGAATCCTAGTCGCCAAGGGCGGCCGCGGAGGCTGGGGCAATCAGCACTTCGCAACCGCTACGCGCCAGGCGCCGCGCTTCGCGCAGGACGGCAACGCCGGCGACGAGCGCGAGCTGTTCATCGAGTTGAAGCTGATCGCCGACGTCGGCCTGGTCGGACTGCCGAATGCCGGCAAGTCGACGTTGATCTCCGTCATCAGCGCCGCCAAGCCGAAGATCGCCGACTACCCGTTCACCACGCTCATCCCCAACCTCGGCGTGGTCAGCGCAGACAACAACGAGACCTTCGTCGTCGCCGACATCCCGGGCCTCATCGAGGGCGCGCACGAAGGTCACGGTCTCGGCGATCGCTTTCTGCGTCACGTCGAACGCTGCTCGGTGCTCGTGCACCTCGTCGATCTTTCCGCGAATGAAACGCCGGATGTCGATGCCGAGGTCGTCGCGCACGAATTGGAGCGCTATTCGGAATTGCTGGCGAACAAGCCGCGTATCGTCTGCGGCTCCAAGCTCGATTCCGCCGTGCCGGACAACTCCGAGAAGTTGCGTGCGTACGCGGACCGGAACGGCTACGACTATTTCGAGATCTCGGCCGTCACGGGCGATCACGTGCGCGAGCTCGTACGCAAGCTCGCCCGCTTTGTGCGCGAGAATCGGATCGTGCCGGAACTTCATGATGCCGAGGAGGCAGCGATCCTCCAGCATCCAGCGATATGAGAATCGGCATCGTCGGCGGCACCTTCGATCCCTTCCATCTCGGACATCTCGATCCCGTCCTCGCCGCCCGCGAGAAACTGCAGTGGGATCGCGTGCTCTACATCCCCGCCTGGCGCCAGCCGTTCAAAACGGATCGCGACGCCGCCTCCGGGTTTCACCGATTCGCGATGACCGCACTCGCGATCCGCGATCACGATGCGCTCTACGTTTCGCCCATCGAGCTCGAACGCGGCGGCATTTCGTACAGCGTCGATACGCTCGAAGAATTGCATCGCCAGTACGCCGGCGCGGATTTCGACTGGATCATCGGCGACGACAACCTGAAGGACCTCGATCGCTGGAAGGATCCCGAGCGTCTCTACAAACTCGCGAGGTTCGTGGTGCTGACTCGAAAGGGAGTGGCGCTTGGGGTGTGGGGTATTGGAGATAAAACAACCCAAACGACGCCAGCGGTCGATGCTTCAACTACACCCCACACCCGACTCCCCACTCCCAAATCCGACATCGTCTTCGCCGACAACGCCACCGTCCCCGTTTCCTCCACCGAGATCCGGCGCCGCGTCCGCGCCGGCGAGCCGATCGATGCGTTTGTCGATCCGCTCGTCTCGCGTTACATTCATCATTACGGCTTGTACAAAGAGGGCTAACGTTGACCGACCCAATTCAACACCGCGTGCGCACCGCGGTTTCCGCGGCTCTGGATAAGAAAGCATTCGACCTCGACGTCCTCGCAGTCGCCGGCCTCACCTCGATCGCCGACTATTTCCTCATGTGCTCGGCCACGACCGAGCGCCAGGCCGTGGCCATCGCCGACAGCGTCGTCGACAGGCTTCGCGAGGATGACCGCGTCAAGCCGCGGCTGATCGAAGGTACCACGCCCGGCCGCTGGATCCTGCTCGACTACGGCGATTTCATCTTCCACATCTTCACCGAGGATTGCCGGCGGTTTTATGGGCTGGAACGGCTGTGGGGGGATGCCCCGAACGTCACCGCCGAATTCAGCGAGGAAGCAGCGCCGGCGAATGTCCGCCGCACGAAGACATCGTGACCGCGTCCTGAAGGACTTCGTCCGCACGAGGAGCGCCTCGATGCGCACGCTCCTGCAGACGGTCGAAAAGATCCTCGACCACGACGTCAACCTCCTCCTCCTCGGCGAGTCCGGCAGCGGCAAGGACTTCTTCGCCGAAGCGATCCACGCCTGCGGAAATCGCCGCGACAAACCGATGGTCAAGATCGACTGCGCCGCGATTCCGGCGGAGCTGTTCGAGTCGGAGCTCTTCGGTTACGAGAAAGGCACCTTCACCGACGCGCAAACACGCAAGCTCGGGAAGCTCGAGACCGCGTCAGGCGGCACGATCTACTTCGACGATATCGCCGCGCTTGCGCCCACGCTGCAAGCGAAGCTGCTGCGCGCAATCCAGGAGAAGCGTTTCACGCGACTCGGCGGCAATCAGTCGGTCGCGCTCGACGGCCGCGTGATCTCCTCGTCGAGCATGCCCGCCGAAGAGTTGCTGAGCGGATTGCGGCGCGACCTGTTCTACCGCATCAACGTCGTCACACTGACGATTCCGCCGTTGCGCGAACGACGCGAGGACATCCCGCGACTGGCAAAGTCATTCCTGGCGCGCCGCAAACGGGGGATCGACGCCGAGGCGATGCGGATGCTGGTCGACTACGAGTGGCCCGGCAACATTCGCGAGTTGCGCAACGTGATCGAACGCGCCGCGTTGCTGGAAACGACCGATGTGATCACGCCGGCATCATTGCCGCCACTGAGCGGCGGCATCGTCGAAACCGCCGTCCGCCGGCAGTGGACACTCGAAGATCTCGAATCACGTTACATCCGCGAGATCCTGCGGGACACGAAGTCGAACTTCAGCAGCGCCGCAAAGATCCTCGGCATCAATCGCAAGACGCTGCTGGAGAAGAGGAAAAAGTATGGGATCGAGTAGGAGGGAGTGGGGGGTAGGGAGTGGGGTGTGGGAGATACGCGCCGCAGAGATCGTGGGTTCCGACTCCCACTCCCCATACCCGACTCCCCACTCCCCATCATGAAAATCCACCTCATCTGGCCCCGCTCCACTGCCGACGCCGAGCTCGCATCCGTCGCGGATCGTTACCTCAACCGGATCAAGCATTTCTTTCCGATCGAGATCATCGAAACGGCGCCGCAACGCGGTAGACAGAGCGAGAACGATGTGGCTATCATGCGCGCCGATTCGGCGCGGCTGCTGGCCGCGATTCCCGTACAAGGCCACGTTGTCGCCCTCGACGAGCGCGGCAGATCGATCGATTCTTTGAAGTTCGCGAAGTGGCTGGAACGACTCACCATCGATCAGCCGCACGGCGTCATTTTCGTGATGGGAGGGGACGTTGGATTCGACCAGTCCGTCCGGCAGCGCGCCGATGACGTCCTCAGCCTTTCGGCCATGACGCTGCCGCACCAAATGGCCCGCGCCGTCCTGCTGGAACAGATCTACCGCGCCTGCACGTTGATGCGGAACATTCCGTACCACAAGTAAGGAGAGCCGGGCTCGAATGGCAAAAGCAATGACCAAGACAAAAGAAAAAGCGCATCCGTACCAGGAGCACATCGACGCGTTGCGCAAGAAGCAGGGCGAGATTCTCGACGCCTTCAAACGCGACAGACAGGCCGTCAATACGCAGTCCGATGACGGCATCCAGGACCTGGCCGACAAGGCCGCCAGCGCCTACTCGAAAGAGCTGAACCTCTCGCTCTCCGACGGCGAGCGCAATCTGATCGTCCTGATCGAAGAATCCTTCACGCGCCTCGACAACGGCTCCTACGGCACCTGCACGAACTGCGGCGCCACGATCGGCGACAAGCGCCTCGCCGCCGTCCCCTGGACCCCGTTCTGTATCGACTGCCAGGAGCTGCAGGAGAAGGGGCTTCTTTCGTAGTTTCGTACCGTTCGCAGTTTCTTCGAGGGAGCGCCGTTCGCGCTCCCTTTTTTGTTTTTAATCTGCGTGAATCTGCGTAATCTGCGGATGATGCCCAAACCACTCACCACGATCCTCGCCCAGATCGCCGACAAAAAGATCCCGCCCGTAATTCTCGTCGGCGGCTCGAGCGATTTTCTCGCCGAGGACGCGTTTCGCGATCTGCGCGATGCGATCGTCGCCGCGAAGCCGGGCATTGCCGTCGAGGGATACGAAGCCGGCAGCGAGCTGGCTGCAATCCTCGACTCGTATCGCACGTCGTCGCTCTTCGCGTCCGCACGTCTGATCGTCGTCTCCGAGGTCAACGCATTCGTCTCCGCGAAAGAGCTTTCGTCGCTGTACGACAAAGCGGTCTCCGATTGGAAATCTGCGAAGACGGATAAAAAGCGCTCCTCCTCCGCAGCCAAACTGCTCCACGTCCTCGGACTCGTCGGCGCCGACTTCGACATGACCGACAAGCAGATCGCGACCGCCCTCGGCGTCTCGCTCGATCCGATCCTCACCGACATGCTCGCCTTCTGCCGCACCACGGGAAAGAAGGCGTCGCGCGGCGAGGACGATGCGGCGCTGCTCATCGAAGCCGTCACGCGCGGCGGCGCGCCGAACACGTATCTGCTCATGCGCAGCGGCGAAATTCCGCGCGAATCCGCCACCGTCGATCTCATCGACCGCAACGGCGCCGTCGTGGTCATGGACCTGACGCGCGATACGTACGCCGGCGCGCTCGAGCGCGCGATCGCCGACGTCGCCGAAGATGCGCAAGTCCGTTTCGACGGCCGCGCGATTTCAGCCCTGCGACAACGCCTCGGCATCGAACGCCTGCTCGCCGACAAATTCTCGAAGGAAGTGCCCGATCTGCGCATCGCCGTCTCCGAGGCCGAACGGCTCGCGACATTGGCCGGAGCCGGCGGACGCGTGACCGCCGAGATGGTCGAGCGCGAGGTGGCCACCGTCGAAGGCGGCGCACGTTACGAATTCGGCTCGCTCTTCACCGAGGGAAAGATCGTCGAGGCGATTTCAAAGCTGCGCGATCTCGTCGCACAAGCCCGGCGCGAAGATCCGAAAGCACCGATCGAAATCCAGTACGGCAAGTTCCTCTTCCCGCTCGCTGATGAAGTGCGCCAGATGATCGGCATCGTCTCGTTCGCGCGCACGAATCGGATCGATCTGAAGGCGCCGATGAATTACAACCGCTTCAAGGACACGCTCGCCGACCGCCTGGGCGAGTATCTGAAAACGAACGGCCTCGTGCGCCAGAAACCGCACCCCTTTCCGCTGCACAAAAAATGGGAAGCAGCGCGCAATCAGACCGAGGCGAGTTTGTTCCGCGCGCTGGCGGCGCTTGCCGACCTCGAGATCAAACGCAAATCCGGCGGAATCCCCGTGGACCTCGGCATCGAAACCTTCCTGCTCTCGCGCCTCCGCGCGTAGGCGCTGGGAACGCGGGCGTCCCGCCCGCGGTCGAGCAGGATGTCCCGTCAAGTACTAGCGGGCGAGACGCCCGCGTTCCCGGGTTGCTTCTCCGCCGCCGATCGGCGGCGTAGCCGTCCTAAGAACCGTAGCCCACGGTTTTCAACCGTGGGAAATCAGGGTGTGAAGAGAATTGGGAGCGCGCTTCAGCGCGCGAAAGAAAACTTTCTTTCGCCCGTCAAGACGGGCTCACAGACACGACGAACCATCTGACCCACCGGTGAACCGATGGGCTACGGTTCTTACGCCGGCTACGCCGACGGAGGGAGGCGCATCCGTGCGGGCGAGACGGCCGCGTTCCCAGGACTACACCTCGCTCGCTTTGCGCATCTGCCAGAGCAGGTGACTGAGGTGCGATCGCCGCGACTCGCCTGTCGTCACGATGAGCAACTTCGTGATCTTCAACTCGAGCGGATCGGTCAGCAGCAGGATCAGCATCTCGCGAATGAAGTTCGTGTTCAGCGTGACGTCGTTGTCGGTACCGACGCCGAGGCGCAGACCTTTCTTCTCCCACCACGAAAAGGGATGGTCCTTGTAATCGGTCAATGCGCCGGTCAGCTTCTTGTTCGACGACGGCAGCGACACGAGCGTCAGGCGCTTGTCGATCATCCGATTCAATACATCGTGCTGGTAGTGCTCGACCTCGCGCGCGTGATGGAACTTGGTCTTCGTCGCGAGCGTGGCCTCGGCATCTGTGAGCGGCTGTCCGCGAAGGAGCTTATCGAGAATTTGATCGCGGCCCGTCCAATCCATGTCGAGGATTTCGTCCCGTTCGCGGCCGATCGGCTCGCCTTTGCTGTTCGCGATGAGCACCCGTTGCAGCATCCGGTGAAAGTAAAAGTTGGGATTGATGCCGAGCGAGAGCCCGTGCTCGATCGCGTCGACGTACCAGATGTTCATCGCGTTATCGACCGCCTGGATGCCCTGCCGCAGCGTGTTCCACGTCTCGCCATGATGGCTGCGCGTGCGGAAGCCGTACGCCTGCAGCTTGCGGAAGCCGACGCGCATCTCCTGAAAATGCGCTTTGCGATAAAACCCGCGCTCGTTGCCGACGGTATCGACCTCGGTCACGACGTCGCGCAATTCCGGATGCTTTTTCAACAGCGCGATGATCTGTCCCACCTGATCGTCGAAGCTGGCGCGCTTCGACGGATACCGAGTGGCGTCGTAAAACCCCGGCTCTTTGCGAAAACTCGGCGAGAGGATGAAGCGAAATGCCGGCACTTCCGTTTGAAATCGTCGAAAGCCTTCGTACAGCCCGAGCATCACATCCTCGGCCGTGAGCTCGCCGATCCCCGGGATCTGCTCGGAGGAGTCGGTGGTCTCGCGGAACAGCGTGAATTTCAACCGGATCGCGCCGACGTTCGCGGTGCGATACAGACGGCTGGCCATGTGATACGCGGCCTCACGATGCGCCTCACGCGACGTGAGAACGAGCTTGGCGAGATAGAGGATCTTCAGATAGCGGTCGAATCGATCGTCCTCGCCGAGGCGGATCAGCCGATCGACGTCCGCAGCACTCTCGATCGGAAGCGCCTCCAGTCCGTACACCTCGGAAATCTTCGCCTCGTACATCGCACGCTGCGGGCCGTCGAGCAGCTTCGCAAGGCGCGGCCAGATGAATTCGGCGTCGAGCGAGCCGGTGAGATGGATGTGCTCATCGCGAAACGGGATCGGAAAGGCGCGAAAGAAATCGGTCAGCGCAGAAGCGACGTCGTGAGCGAGCAAGGCTTCGATCGGGGCCGCGTCGACACGAAAACTGCCGAGGAGGTCGCGGAACTCGCGGATCGCGTGCGCGGCCTCAACGTCCGCGGCGATCTGTGGAGCGCGCTCGGCAAGCGACAGCGTGTCGGCAAGCGACAAGCCGCTTGTTTCGCTGATCAGTTGCGTGAAGAACTTCGTAAGGCGGGGAACCAGGAGCATGTGCCGAATGCTATCGCGGCGCGGAACGCACGACTGCGTAAACATCCGAGAACGGAGTCGGCGCGATCCTTCCTCGCGCCAGCAGGCGATCGAAACATCCCGCGACGATCGGGAGACGCTCGTAATGCAGGCGCGCGGCAAGAAAGCGAAGATTGGGGTCCAGCCCGCGTTCGAGCCGGCACGGAGGGAGATCTTCTTCACGCAAATGCGGCAGCGTCGCCGATCCACGAGGTGTTTGCGCGTACTGAAGCGCGGCGGGAACTACGTCGCGAAATCCGAACCAGTAGTAGCTCGCCCGCCGGGCGCCGAGCGGGTAGCGGGTCATGTCAATCCAGGCGGTGTCCTGCGGACCGAGCCGCGACCGCAGGTAAGGCGACGAAACGCGATATGGGTGCGAAGGATCCCAGTCGACAGGGATCGCATTCGTCGCGGCGAGAAGAGCCAGCAACGTCAGGATCACCACCGCGGGTTTCGCCACCGTCGCCGCGGCGGGCGCGAAGTGCTCGACGAAACAGACGCAGACCTGCGGAACGAGCGCGATGAGCATCGCCGCGAGAATCCCCCAGAAAATGAAGTACTGAAGCCAGAGCGCGGGATATGGGTAGATGAACCGGATCTCGATCAACGATGCCGCCGCGAGCGCAAGCATTGAGCCGGTCAGCAGACGATCGCGCACCGCATCCCGCCGCCAACAAACCCCTATGGCCACAACGGCGGCGGCCGGGAGAACATAGCTCAAGCGAAAAAGGCGGGGGCAGTGTTGCCACGCGTCCGCCGGATACGGATTCGCTGCCTGGATGGCGCGAGACCATCGCACCAGAGCCGCCGTAAAACCGAAGGTGTAGTCAACGAACGTGCGAAGACCCGTAGACGCCGCGATCGCGAGCAGGCCCGCCGCGCTCACCGCGCTGGCCACAATGACTGCAGCGATCGCATTGTGGCGGTTGGCTCGCCAGTCACGTCTGATCGTCAGCAGGAAAATGACACCAATGACGACGCTGGTGGCTGGCCATTTCGGATTCCACAGGCACGCCTGCGCGACGAGTCCCAATCCAAGTCCTCGCAGAATTGCGTTTCGCCTGCTGGCTGTACGAGGAAGAACGATCAGCGCCGCGCCGGCCCACCATAAGGCGAGCGACGGCGGCTCGCTGCGCACTTCAGTGAAGGCACGCTCCCACAGCGGCTGTCGCGACAAAACCAGCGCGAGAAATAGGAGGACTGTGTACGCGCGGCCTGACGCCTTCCAGAGAATCCGCGCCGCGGCGGCGAACGCAATCGTGCCGAACACTCCGGAAAGGGCGCGTGCACGGACGAGGTAGAGGTCGAGACCTTTTTCTTCGCTGCCGGCGGGTGCGAACGTCGCTACCAGCTGGAAGAGGAAGGGCGGATGGTGTTCGAAGAAGTCGGTGTAAATCCGCTCGCCGCGAGCAAGCATGATCGAGCCTTGCAGTTGCTCCGTCTCGTCGACGTGAGGCACGCGGCCGATCGAGCCGGCGATGACGCCGAGGTGGATCGCGGCGAGAAAGAGGAAGGCCAGGGCGATCGCCGCCCGATGGAGCCGCGGGGGTGAAGATGGTGGGTTCATCGACGACCGGAGTATACAAACCGCTGCGCCGAAAAAAGGAAAGGCCCTCGATTTCTCGAGGGCCTTTCATAAAATTTATCCCGGCGGCGTCCTACTTTCCCACACAGTCGCCCGCGCAGTATCATTGGCGATGAGAGGCTTAACTGCCGTGTTCGGAATGGGAACGGGTGTGACCCTCTCTCTATGACCACCGGAAACTTGATTTCGGTTGGTAAGGATTGAATACGGGTTGCAGGGATGCACACTGCAGACAACATCAAATCAAGGCATTTATGGTCAAGTCAAACGACCGATTAGTACTGGTCAGCTACGAGTATCGCTACTCTTCCACATCCAGCCTATCAACGTGGTCATCTACCACGGGTCTTCAGGGAGAACTCATCTTGTGGTTGGCTTCTCGCTTATATGCTTTCAGCGATTATCCTTTCCCGACGTAGCTACCGAGCGATGCCCCTGGCGGGACAACTCGTACACTAGAGGTCAGTGCTTCCCGGTCCTCTCGTACTAAGGAAACCTCCACTCAATTCTCCTCCGCCCACAACAGATAGGGACCGAACTGTCTCGCGACGTTCTAAACCCAGCTCACGTACCGCTTTAATCGGCGAACAGCCGAACCCTTGGGACCTGCTCCAGCCCCAGGATGCGATGAGCCGACATCGAGGTGCCAAACCCTGACGTCGATGTGAACTCTTGGTCAGGATCAGCCTGTTATCCCCGGCGTACCTTTTATCCTTTGAGCGATGGCCCTTCCATACAGAACCACCGGATCACTAAGGCCTGGTTTCCCACCTGCTCGACTTGTAGGTCTTACAGTTAAGCTCTCTTCTGCCTTTACACTCGACGGCTGATTTCCAAACAGCCTGAGAGAACCTTCGCGAGCCTCCGTTACGCTTTGGGAGGCGACCGCCCCAGTCAAACTACCCGCCTGGCAATGTTCCGGATCCGGATGACGGACCTCGGTTAGAACTCCGGTACTGTAAGGGTGGTATTTCACCGTTGCCTCCACCGAACCTAGCGGCCCGGCTTCAAAGGCTCCCACCTATCCTACACATACAGCACCAGAGTTCACT
Organism: Thermoanaerobaculia bacterium; assembly: GCA_049586115.1. Lineage (GTDB taxonomy): Bacteria > Acidobacteriota > Thermoanaerobaculia > Gp7-AA8 > Gp7-AA8 > JADGNZ01. The sequence continues at coordinate 18,026 of JBAVBF010000339.1, forward strand.
GCCAGGGTGTAGTAAAGGTGCACAGGGTCTTTCCGTCTAGTTGCGGGTAGCTGGCATCTTCACCAGCGCTACAGATTCGCTGAGCCCCTCGTGGAGACAGTCCCCAAATCGTTACTCCATTCGTGCAGGTCGGAACTTACCCGACAAGGAATTTCGCTACCTTAGGACCGTTATAGTTACGGCCGCCGTTTACCGGGGCTTCGGTTCGTAGCTTCGCCTTGCGGCTAACCACTCCCCTTAACCTTCCGGCACCGGGCAGGAGTCAGACCCTATACGTCGTTTTCGACTTAGCAGAGTCCTGTGTTTTTAGTAAACAGTCGCTTGGGGCATTTCACTGCGACTTACCGTCGCTTCATATCGCGAGGATACTAACGACAGCAAGCACACCTTCTTCCGAAGTTACGGTGCTAATTTGCCGAGTTCCTTCACGAGGGATCACTCACGCGCCTTGGAATTCTCTTCCCGTCTACCTGTGTCGGTTTGCGGTACGGTCATCCCGTGACTGAAGCTTAGAGGTTTTTCTTGGCAGCTTGGAATCACTGACTTCGGCCAAAAGAGGCCTCGTCATCATCTCTCACGAATACCAGGACGGATTTACCTACCCCGGCTCGCTACGAACTTAAACCGTCACTTCCAATCGACGGCTCAGCTATCCTCCTGCGTCACCCCATCGCATCACGGTCTGGTACAGGAATGTTGACCTGTTTCCCATCGACTACGCCTTTCGGCCTCGCCTTAGGGACCGACTAACCCTGAGCGGACGAACCTTCCTCAGGAAACCTTAGACTTACGGCGAGTGTGATTCTCACACACTTTATCGCTACTTGTGCCGGCAGAGTCTCTTCTCAACGCTCCAGTAGTCCTTACGATCTACCTTCATCGCGGTTGAGAATGCTCTCCTACCACCAGACCAATCCGAGGATCGGTCTGATCCGCAGCTTCGGTACCACGCTTGAGCCCCGTTACATTGTCGGCACAGAGCCACTTGACCAGTGAGCTATTACGCTTTCTTTAAAGGATGGCTGCTTCTAAGCCAACCTCCTGGCTGTCTGTGCGTCTCCACATCCTTTTCCACTTAGCGTGAATTTGGGGACCTTAGCTGGCGGTCTGGGTTGTTCCCCTCTCGACGACGAAGCTTATCCCCCGCCGTCTGACTCCCGTGCATTCCATTGTCGGCATTCGAAGTTTGGTTGGCTTCAGTAACCCGGTAAGGCCCCTAGGCCATCCAGCGCTCTACCACCGACATGATCGACACGAGGCTATCCCTAAAGATATTTCGGAGAGAACGAGCTATAACGGAATTTGATTGGCCTTTCACCCCTAGACACAGCTCATCCAAGTTGTTTTCAACCAACACTGGTTCGGACCTCCACCTGGTGTTACCCAGGTTTCATCCTGGCCATGCCTAGATCATCCCGCTTCGCGTTTACTCCCAGCGACTAACTCGCCCTATTAAGACTCGCTTTCGCTACGGCTATGCAAAATGCTTCACCTTGCCCCTGAGAGTAACTAGCCGGCTCATTATGCAAAAGGCACGCGGTTGCACATTCCGGATTGCTCCGGCATAGTGCTTCCACTGCTTGTAGATTGACGGTTTCAGGTACTATTTCACTCCCCTAACAGGGGTTCTTTTCACCTTTCCCTCACGGTACTAGTGCGCTATCGGTCACAGAGTAGTATTTAGCCTTGGAGGATGGTCCCCCCAGATTCCCACAGGGTTCCACGTGTCCCGTGGTACTCGGGTACCCGGCCGGAGCCAGCTAATCTTTCGCCTACAGGACTATCACCTTCTATGGTGAGCCGTTCCAGACTCTTCGGCTAGACTGCTGATTTGTAACTCCATGTGGCCTGGCCCCACAACCCCGGTACAGCCGAAGCCGTTCCGGTTTGGGCTCTTCCGCGTTCGCTCGCCGCTACTGACGGAATCACTATTGTTTTCTCTTCCTCGAGGTACTGAGATGGTTCACTTCCCTCGGTTCGCCCCAGCGAGCCTATGTATTCAGCTCGTGGTCACTGGACATGACTCCAGTGGGGTTGCCCCATTCGGATATCTCCGGATCAAAGCGTGCTTGCCGCTCCCCGAAGCTTTTCGCAGCTTGCCACGTCCTTCATCGCCTCTCTGTGCCAAGGCATCCACCGTCAACCCTTAGTAACTTGACCATAAAGTGCCTTGATCTCATGCGATCTGCAGTTGAATCATCTAAATCGGATTCATCATGCATTCTTTTCTACAACCCGTATTCAATTGTCAACGAACTTCCGATCGCGAAGATCGACGCTGAGCTCCATCTTTCGATTGCGCTCACCGCTGATTCTCGCGGTCTTCTTCTGCGGCGTGGATGGACGATAACCCGATGAAAACGAAGGCCATTCCGGCTCGACTGTTAGCTCAACGGACGCAATGGTCGCGCCTGGTGGAGCTGATCGGGATCGAACCGACGACCCCCTGCTTGCAAAGCAGGTGCTCTCCCAATTGAGCTACAGCCCCAGGTCGACGGGAAGAAATGACTAGAGGTCAGAAGGCGGAAGGTAGAAGTCAGACTCGGCCGTGTTCTGCCGTCTGCCCTCATCCTTCTGACGTGGTTGGTGGGCCTAGGTAGATTCGAACTACCGACCTCACGCTTATCAGGCGTGCGCTCTAACCAACTGAGCTATAGGCCCTCAAATGCGTGTTGATCGGTGAAGATCTCGCCGGCCACATAAATCGCCGCAGAATCGGTTGTCAGAGAACCAAGGAAACCGGCGCAGCCGGTTCCCTGAAAACTGAACAGGATAGACAAGTCGAGACAATCGTTACAGCGATTCCTATCGACCTAGGGTGCAGCTCTCTTCGGCACCTTACGATGCCTTCGCGACCTCGTTTTGATCCGAGGCGGAGGTGCTCCTTAGAAAGGAGGTGATCCAGCCACAGGTTCTCCTACAGCTACCTTGTTACGACTTCACCCCAATTACCGATCACACTTTAGGCGGCTGCCCCCCTTGCGGGTTAGCCCACCGACTTCTAGTGCAACCGACTTTCGTGATGTGACGGGCGGTGTGTACAAGGCCCGGGAACGTATTCACCGCGGCGTGCTGATCCGCGATTACTAGCGATTCCAGCTTCATGCAGTCGAGTTGCAGACTGCAATCCGAACTGAGAACGGTTTTTTGAGATTAGCTCAACCTCGCGGTTTTGCGACTCTTTGTGCCGTCCATTGTAGCACGTGTGTAGCCCTGGACATAAAGGCCATGAGGACTTGACGTCATCCCCACCTTCCTCCGGTTTATCACCGGCAGTCTCCATAGAGTTCTCGGCATGACCCGTTAGTAACTATGGACAAGGGTTGCGCTCGTTGCGGGACTTAACCCAACATCTCACGACACGAGCTGACGACAGCCATGCAGCACCTCTCCAGCGATCCCCGAAGGGAGGGACTCATCTCTGAGCCTTGCCACTGAAGTTCAAACCCAGGTAAGGTTCTTCGCGTTGCTTCGAATTAAACCACATGCTCCACCGCTTGTGCGGGCCCCCGTCAATTCCTTTGAGTTTCAGCCTTGCGACCGTACTCCCCAGGCGGAGTGCTTAATGTGTTGACTTCGGCACAGCAGGGGTCGATACCCGCTACACCAAGCACTCATCGTTTACGGCGTGGACTACCGGGGTATCTAATCCCGTTTGCTCCCCACGCTTTCGCGCATCAGCGTCAGTACCGGTCCAGTGAGCCGCCTTCGCCACTGGTGTTCCTCCCAATATCTACGCATTTCACCGCTACACTGGGAATTCCACTCACCTCTCCCGGTCTCAAGCGAAGCAGTTTGGACGGCAGTTCCTCGGTTAAGCCGAGGGATTTCACCATCCACTTGCCAAGCCGCCTACGCGCCCTTTACGCCCAATAATTCCGAATAACGCTTGCCCCCTCTGTATTACCGCGGCTGCTGGCACAGAGTTAGCCGGGGCTTCCTCTGCAGGTACAATCAACTTTCTAGCGTATGAGGCTAAATTGCTTTTTCCCTGCTGACAGGAGTTTACAATCCAAGGACCTTCATCCTCCACGCGGCGTTGCTGCGTCAGGCGTTAGCCCATTGCGCAAAATTCCCCACTGCTGCCTCCCGTAGGAGTCTGGACCGTGTCTCAGTTCCAGTGTGGCCGATCACCCTCTCAGGCCGGCTACCGATCGTCGCCTTGGTAGGCCATTACCCTACCAACTAGCTAATCGGACGCGGACTCCTCCTATGGCGAGAGATCTTGCGACCCCCCTTTGACCTCACGGTCATATGCGGTATTAGCCCGAGTTTCCCCGGGTTATCCCCCACCTCAGGGCAGATAATCCACGCGTTACTCACCCGTTCGCCGCTCGACTGGGTATTGCTACCCGCCTCGCTCGACTTGCATGTGTAAAGCACGCCGCCAGCGTTCATTCTGAGCCAGGATCAAACTCTCCAGTTAACTTGCAGCAACCGGCACGGCTTGCGCCGCGGGTTGCAAACTGTAAGCTTGAGTCTGACATCAGTCTTTACGACTGACTGTTATTCGGTTGCGATTCGCACGAAGCGAACCGCATGTTTCATTTGAAGTCCACAATTGTGAACCTCGAAAGGAATCACGTTGTCTTTGTTGCTATCCTATTCAGTTGTCAAGGAACCGACGTCCGCGAAAGGGCGGCAATCCTGCCAGACCCTCACGTCCGTGTCAAGCGGATCGGCTTCATCCTGATGAAGCCGATCCGTCTGACGCGGACACGCTTACCACTCTCGAAATGCTGCTGGAAAGATCTGCGGGCTCGTACTGCCTTCGCCGCTTGCAGGGACCGGGGAGTGTACGTTCCGGCTTACCCTTTGTCAACTGCGAGTTTTGCTGCTCGCGCGCGGCGCCGTCAACTGGTTTCGTGCCGCGGATCATGGACAACCCGTCCACTCTCACCGCTATTCCAGCTCGTTTTCCTGCACAACCTGCTGTGCAGATTCGAGTTATGGCCTGTTTTCCAAAGATCCCGTACCGCTCAGGGACCAGCCGTAACGACCCTACCCTAAGTCCTATTCCAACGATTTCGGTACCGCCGCCGCATCGCCGAAACGAACCTCGCCCGTAGCGAGGTCGACGAAGAAATCCGTCCACCCGGATGCCTCCCGCGCCTCCCCGATGAGGCTGTCGTCTGAGAGCGACAACTCGCGAAAGCCTCCGGAACTGATGACGCCGCTCTTCCAGAGCCGGCCATTCCTGCCGAACCCTTCCAGGCTCCTGCCGTCGTGATCGACGACGAGAACCGTCCTCGGCGCATCCAGCAGCACTCGCGCAACATCGTTACCGATCTCCTCGACGAGCGTTCGCGATCTCAGGTCGATGATATAGCCGGCGCCTTTCGCCGATACGAAGAGATGCTTGTCGTCAGGCATCATGCAGACCGTACCGACGCTCATGTGACCGATCTCGAAGCTGCCGATCCACGACGCATCACCGAGTCCGATACGGATGAAGACGCGCTCGCGTCCGGAGCCGCTCCCTTCAGCCGGGACGGCGATGACCGCTTCCTCCGGCGACGGCGGAGAGTCGAGAACCTCGGCCGCCGTCAACTCATACCGTGCTTCCATCGAGCGATCGCGGCCCAGAAGACGGCCCCAGGCAAAGGGAACCCGCGGCTTGCGCCTCTGATCGCTGACCTGCTGGCCGAACGAGGCCAGGAACTGCATGAGCCGGAGTCGTTGCGCAGCCTCGCTGCCGGGACCATGCTCTTCCGCCGCCCGCGCCGCCTCGTGGACTAACTTCACCATCGCCTCTTCGACTTCAGGCGCTTTTTCCTTCCGGATACGCTTCATCTCCAGCGAGATTCGCTGAAGATCCCTCTTTGCCTTCTCGTGAATCTCGTCGCGCCTCACGGTCCGCTCATAAATGACGGAGAGCTCCTCGGCGGAGTGGAGATTCCGGTAGCGCGGCTGCGCTTTCTGCTCGCGCAGGCGCCCGGCAGCGCGGCGGGATTTACGTCTCATCTCCGCCGTCAGGAACGTGCTCACAGGAGAATCGGGGGCACATTCGGCGCGCCGTAGCACGTCGACCGCCTCATGCACGAGCGCGATGGCACGCTCCGATGCCTTCTCGTCTTTCATGATCATATGAAACCCGGGCGCGCCCGCGAGCGCGCCCGGGCTCACTACCTCCTTACTCTACGCGAGCGGTGCGGTGGACGTGACGGGGGGCGGCGCCGACGGCGGCGTTTGCGGTGCCTGCGCGGCCTTCTTGCGGCGCGAGACGCCTTTCAGCCGTTTGACCTCCTCCACGTGCGGCAGGAGCACTGCCTTGGACGGGTCCTTGGCGAGCTGTGACCCGATCGCATACGCCTGCGTCGCGATGAGCGCCAGCCGTTGACGGCGATTCAGGTTTGCTCCCTCGATGCCGCTCAGGAAGGCGCGGGCCTCGTCGGCCACGGCCTCCCAGCGAAGCGAGTCGTCCTGCAGGTGCCGCACGTCGTCGAGCGGCTGCCCGATCGCCTGCGAAACATTGTCGAGAACGCCGATCACGTTGATCGACGCCTCGACAATCGTTTTCGGCTGCAGCCGCAAACGCTGCTTGACCAGCTTGCGCTGCTCTTTCGACAACGGCGCGACATCCTCGATCTGCGAACGCATCGTGCGCAGCTGCGCGATGACCGCGTCGGCATTCAGCTTGGCCGGATCGCTGCCCGGCGTACCAGTGGTGGTGTTACTGATGGTGTTACTCATGACAAATCCTCCTAACGCGAGCAGTCAGGCCGTAGGGGACGTCACGAACTTGTCGACAAGTGCGAGCGGCCACCGGCTGGAAGCAGCGGCGACGCGCCGATACCTCCGGTTGATGTCTACCCGAGGCCGTACACACCCCGAGTGCCCGCGGCAGGAGGAGATGACTCAACTCCCGCGCCGGTACAGGACTATGTGCTATCCAGCACGCCCATACCGTCGACAGCCGCCAACCTCGAAAATCTCACGATCGTCGAAGTTGTAGCGACGAACATAGGCAGGCTGAGCGGCGGTGTCAAGGGGGCGCAGCGCGAACACGCGCACATGTAACAACGGCGCCACGTTTGTGCACACTTGCGCACCACGCGTGCAGCGCTGCGACACGGCAGGCGTGCGCGTGCGCACCGACCACGCAGCAATGCGACACCGCAGGTGTGCACGTGTGCACCGAACGCGCAGCATTGCGACACCACAGGTGTGTGCGTGCGCACGTGGCAAGGTGACCGCTGCCGCGGCGCGATATCTTCAAGTCAATGCGAAATGTGATGACGATCGACGTTGACGCCGTCTACGAGAACGGCATCCTCACGCTAAACAGCCCGTGGACTTACCCGACAACGCCGAGGTGCATGTGACGATTCAAACCGCAGCCGAGGCAAGAACTCCGCCCGGCCGCCGTC
>JBAVBF010000340.1:0-5891 GCA_049586115.1 Thermoanaerobaculia bacterium
GAAATTGACGGTGAGGTTGAAGATGACGTCCACCGGCTGCCCGTTGAGAGTACCCGGTTTGAATTTCCAGCGTTTGACCGCATCGACGGCGGCCTGATCGAGACCGAACGGCAGCGGTTTGAGGACATGAATGTCGGTGACGTCGCCGTTTCTGCTGATCGTGCACTCGACGATGACGATTCCGGAGATGCGCGCCTTCCGGGCCACCTCGGGATAGACGGGATCGACCTTGCTGATGGCCACCGGCGCTTTGACGTCGCCGCCGACGCGCAACGGCGCATCCGGCGCTTTCGGAGGAGGAGCCTCGGTGATCACGCCGCCGACGACGCCGCCGACGACACCACCGGCCACACCGCCTTCGACGCCACCTTCGACACCGCCGGTCACGCCGGCATCCGAAGCCTGCGTGGCAACCGGCTGCACCTTTTCAGGCACGGTCGTGGGAGCCATTTCCTGGATGTTCTTCGGGACCTCGACCGGCTTCACGACCTGCACGGCCGTTGCCGCTTTGGGCGGCGGCGGGGGCGGAGGCGGCGGAGGCGGAGCGGCGGCGACGGAGTACTGCGCCACCTGGGCTGGCGAGTTCGTCGGAAAATCGACGCTCCAGATCGCGCCGATGACGACTGCCAACACGACGACGACATGCAGCCCCACCGAGACCGGCAACGTCAACAGCCGCTGGATGCCGACTTTCTGTTTCTTGGACTCGACGACGGTAGATTCGAACATTTGTCTTTGCCTGTATTCGTCAGAAGCGTTGCGCTAACTCTTCTTCGCGCCCGCGGCCTTCCTCGCCGCGAAGATCTGCATGGTCTTGTTGCGGATCGCGTCAGCCTGCGCAACGTCCGCCTGCGCTTTGACCGGGTCGGTCAATGCATCGACGAGAGCCTGCTGGCGCCACAACAGATTGAGATACGCCATCGCCTCGGCGTAATCGGGCTTCATGTCGATGGCGTGCTGGAGCGCCTCTTTCCCGCGGTTGATGATGTCCATCTTCTGGGCGGGATCAGCCGGCGGGTTCTTGGACACCTTCTCGTAGCAGACCACGCCGAAGATGTAGAACGCTTCGGGGTTCTTCGAGTCGAGGAGGGTGATCTTCTGATACCAGTTCAGCGATTCGTTGAAGTCGCCCTGCTTCGCGTACAGCGTAGCGATCGACTTCACCGCCTCGAGATCGGCGGGATGCGCCGTCAGGTAGTTGCGGAAGTAGTCGATGGCCTGCGAAGTGCGGTTCGCGTTGAGATACATGTTGATCAGCGCGTCGCGGGCGATCCGGTCGTCAGGCCGTTTCTGGAGGTAGCCGTTCAGCTCGAGGATGGCGCGATCCGCGTGCTTCTCGTTGTTCGCCGATTTGTCATCCGGAACGTAGAGTCCGATCTCGGAGTAACCGACCAGGCGATCGAGATCAGGGAAGCTCGGATCGATCTGCCGCGCCTTTTGATAGTGCGGCAACGCTCCTGCGTAATCTTCCTTCTGATAGGCCTCGTTGGCGGCCTTGATCTCCATGCGCGCCCGGATCTTGGTGCAGCCGAGCGAGGAGAGGGCGAGAGTCAGTGCCGCAATCAGGCACAACACCTTTTTCATGAAATGTCTAACTCCAAGCGTAGTGGTGCGTCGCGGATTCTGAAGCGGCTGTGAGGCTGTCCGGGCGGTGGCCGGCCCCCCTCCGAGACAATGGCGTGCGACTATACCCATCGACTTTTGCAGCGTCAAGGCGTTCGTAGCACCTGATACTAAAAGTTTTAGTTGGATTCATGCGCTGTTATTTTTCACGCTTCGCAGCACGCTTCGACACACGAGAACGTGATAAGGAAACCGGCATCAGTAACTCGGTTTGAACTCGCCGGTGAGCGCGCTGATCGTCTCCCACAACTCCGGAAAAAGCGGCTCGCGCGTCCCCTGCTCGAGCTGCGCCGCCGGCACGTTCTTCAACGACATCACCTTCGATCCGATCACGCGAAACGCCAGCCGCATGTGCGAGTAGCGCCAGTTGAGAAAGGCTTCGTCGTAGTCGAGCATGGCCTGCACGAGACGGAACATCTCCGCATGCTCGCGCGGCTTCCGCTCGATCTCGATCACCGATAGCGAGCGGCGTACGAGGAGCGCTTCGAAAACCGGCCAGACGCGCCTGCCGACTTCGAGCAGTTTCGCGAATCCCGGCGATTCCTGTCCGCTGCCTCGCCCGAGCGAGCTCGTGCGGATGACGTGGTAGTCAGCCGGCGCCATCGTTTCCAGGATCACGATCTGCTGGCGCAATAGATTGATGATGCGCGCGCAGCGGTCGAGCAATTCGGCGGCGAGGGCCACATCGTCCGCGGCGATCAGCGCGATGGCGCGTCCGATTTCGTAGTCGACGTGATGCAGCCACAACTCCGCGGCCTGATGCGTCGTCTGAAACAGCCGTTCCTCGGGATTCGAAAGCAGCTCGACCGGCTTCTGCAGCTCCAGCAGTTCCGGTACGCGGACGTAGCGCTCGTAATCGCTATCGCCGCGCCCTTCGAGAATCGGTCCGGTGTGCGTGCCCATCTAGACGAGCTCGAGGATGTGGCCGAGCTTCTTCTTCTTCGCCTCGAGATACTTGCGCGTGTCGTTCGACGGCGCGATCTCCAGCGGGACGCGCTCGACGATCTCGAGCCCGAAGCCCTCGATGGCGACGTACTTGGCGGGATTGTTCGTCAACAGGCGGATTTTGCGGATGCCGAGGTCGCGAAGGATCTGGGAGCCGGTCCCGTAGTCGCGGATGTCGGGAGGGAAGCCGAGCTTCTCGTTCGCCTCGATCGTGTCGTGACCCAGCTCCTGCAGCTCGTACGCCTTCAGCTTGTTGAGCAGACCGATGCCGCGCCCTTCCTGCAATAGATAGAGGATGACGCCCTTCCCTTCCTTGGCCACCATTTCGAAGGCGCGGTCGAGCTGGTCGCCGCAATCGCAGCGGGCGGAGTGGAAGACGTCGCCGGTCAGACACGACGAGTGGACGCGGACGAGAATCTCCTCGTCCTCGGAGACCTCGCCCATCACCAGCGCCACATGCTCCTCGCCGGTGATGTCGCTCTTGTACAGGTGAACGCGGAACTCGCCAAACGGCGTCGGCATGCGGGGGGAAGCCATGGAGTGCACGTGCTTCTCGGTCTGCATCCGGTGGTTGATGATGTCGGCCACGGAGATGATCTTCAGCCCGTGCTGGACGGCGAATTCGCGCAGGTCGGGCATGCGCGCCATCGTCCCGTCCTCGTTCATGATTTCGCAGATGACCGCCGCCGGAGTCATCCCCGCGATCATGGCCAGATCGACAGACGCCTCGGTCTGACCGGCTCTCTTCAAAACGCCGCCCTTTTTCGCGCGCAGCGGAAAGACGTGGCCGGGCCGCAGCAGATCGGCCGGCTTCGTGCGCGGATCGATGGCCACGCGTACCGTCTCGGCGCGGTCATGCGCCGAGATGCCGGTGGTAACGCGTCCGCGCGCTTCGATCGACACCGTGAATGCCGTGCCGTAGTTCGACGTGTTGTGCTCGACCATCAGCGGCAACTCGAGCTGTTCGCACCGCTCCTCGGTGAGTGCAAGGCAGATCAGTCCGCGGCCGTAGCGCGCCATGAAGTTGACCGACTCCGGCGTCACCTTGTCCGCGGCAATGCAGAGGTCGCCCTCGTTCTCGCGATCTTCGTCATCGACGATGATCACGACCTGACCGCGACGGTACAGCTCAGCGGCTTCTTCGATGGTGGCAAAGGGCATAGGGGATTGTAAGGGGTGTAGGTTGTGGGGAGCAGGGTGTGGGAGAGGAACCCGCGCGAGAAACTTGCGCCGCTCCCACTCGCCACACCCTACTCCCCACTCCCTTATCCGCCAACCTTGAAAGTCTGTTCGACCGTGTACGACTGCTTCGACACCATGTCGACGATCTTCATCTTCAGCGTGTAGTCGCCCGCCTTGAGCGCCGGCTTGACCTCGGCCAGCGGAATCGTGCTCAGGATCGCGTAGTGGCCGGGGCCAGGCGCGCCTGTCAGCGGCAGCGGCGCGGCATCAGTCAGCGGCGCGCTGATGGTCTTTTTGTCCGGACCGCCCGTGAGGTCGAGCTTGAACTGCAACTTCGGCAGGTTCGTGGCGGTATCGATGCCGGGGTTGTTGACCTCGACGAAGTAGTTCAGCTCATCGCTATTTTTAAAAGTCAGGTTGCCTTTCGGAACGATCTTCAGTTTCCCGAACGCGAACGGCGATTTCGGAGGCTCGGCCGTGCCGAGCTCGTAGACGTTGTCGGAGAGGATCAGGCGCGACGTTCCGACCGTTTCCTTCGACGGGCCGGCCACTTCGATCGGGCCGGAGGTCACGAGCACCGGCTGGCCGCCCTTGGCGAGACCGACGATGGCCGTGTACTTTCCAGGCGGCAGCGTCAGCGACTTGTCGGCGAAGTAATCGGTGCGCGACGAGGTCAGCTTGGCCGGTTCTTCGAACGCCGTAACGCGCGTGCCGGAGGCATCTTCGACCGCGCCGAAGATCGTGTCGGCGGCATCGGCGGCGATGTTCGCAGACGATGGGATGTAAACCTCCACCGGCACGAATGGATCGCCGGCCGGTGAGACGAACTCCGCGTACGTAAGTGCGGCGCCTTTGTTCGACGCCTTTCCGGCTTTTGCATCCGCAACGGCGGCTTCGAGTGCGGCCGTCTTGATGCCGGAGACCGGCGCGGCTGGAGGCGCGGCCTTCACTGGCGCGGCCGCTTGGTCGTACGTCGGAACTTTGGTCAGGCCCGGCTGCGTGATGAAACTCGCCACCATCTTCTGCACGGCGGCCGACTGCGGATCGACGAACGGCGTGGCCAGCCGGAACTCTCCGTTCCGATACTGATCGTGAAACTTCACTTCCAGACGCGGAACGCCGAAGAGCTTCTGCGACAGATCGCCTTCGTACGTCCAGATCTGATCGGCCGAGGCGCCCGAATCGTTGAAGCTGCCCGCTCCCGCGTGTGCGTTCTCGCCGGTGGAGTTCGACGGCGGGGCGCCCTGCGTCGTGATCTGCTTAACGGGAAGACTCGGGCCGCCAAAAATGATCAGCATCCGTCCGGGATCCGTCATCGAGCCTTTCGTCCGTCCGTGGCTGAACTGCGCATCGGCGGTCTTTACGCGCGCATCGAAATCCTCCTGGAATTCGTTGCGCGGCGTGGCCGGCGTCGGATCGCGGCGCGCCCAGAAGAGGGCGATGAACTCATCCGCCGCGGCGTCGGTCTGGATGTTCTTCCAGGCCGCCTTCTCCTCGGCGGTCATGATGTACTGCGCCGGACCTTTTCCCCAGTCGGCTTTGGCCGGCGACAGCGCCGCAAACGCGCTCGTGGCGACGGCTGCGGTGAGGATCGCGGCGATCAGAAAGTTGCAAGTTTTCATCAGTTTCTCCGGTTCGTTGAACGCGGGTCCAAACATCACAGGACCGAACCTATTCCACGCCGCGGGACGGGGTTATTCGCCGTCGAATTTCTCCATCTCGTCGTACAGCTTGTCCATCTCGGCGTCGATCTCTTCCTGTTTGATCACGCCCTTGCGGACCAGCAGCGCCGCGATGCTGTGGAGCAGGATGCTGTTCTCCACGATCATCTGCTCGAACTGTTCGTCGTCATCGCCACCATTGCCTTCGCGATCGATGTCATCCATGCCGTGCGCCTCCTTCCCTGCGCGGTGAGGAGATACCACAAATCCGCGCAGGTTGCCGCCGCGGCGGATTGTCATCCTGAGCCGCCGGCGGACGCGTAGGCGAAGCCGAAGCGCCAGAGGACGGTCGAAGGACCCGCTGATGCTTGCCGCCTGAAAATGCCGCGTCCTCCCGGGTTAGCAGGCACGGGGTCCTTCGACCGTCCTCCGGCGTTCCGCGCTTCGCGCTCCACGCCGGCGGCGGCTCACGATGACAGT
>JBAVBF010000341.1:0-11472 GCA_049586115.1 Thermoanaerobaculia bacterium
GACGGCCGAGGGTTTCCGATCGAGATCATGCTCAGCCCACTCGACGGCGCCGGCGGCATCCTCGTCACCGCCGCCATCCGCGACATTTCCGTGCGCAATGAGGCCGCGACGCACCTGTTGCAGAAACTCGATGAGCTGAAGCGCTCGAATGAGGAGCTGGAACAATTCGCATACATCGCCTCGCACGACCTGCAGGAACCGTTGCGGATGGTCGCGAGCTACACGCAGCTCCTCTCCCGCCGTTACAAGGGAAAGCTCGACTCGGACGCGGATGAGTTCATCGCATTCGCGGTCGATGGAGCGAATCGCATGCAGGGATTGATTCAGGATCTGCTCGCCTATTCGCGTGTCGGCACGCAGGGGCGGGAGTTGCGCGAAACATCCAGCGAGGCTGCCTTGAATCAGGCGCTCTCAAACCTCGGACGGGCGATCGAGGAAAGCTCTGCCGTGGTCGCGCACGGCGAGCTCCCGGACGTCCTTGCAGACGACGTGCAGTTGGTTCAGCTGTTTCAGAATCTCGTCGGCAACGCGATCAAATACCAGAATCCGGGAGTGCCGCGCATTGACGTCTCGGCGGCGATGCGAGGCGGCAAATGGACGTTTTCCGTAAAAGACAATGGACTGGGAATCGAGCCTAAGTACTTTGACAGGATCTTCGGCATGTTCCAGCGTCTGCATAAGAGGGAAGAGTTCTCGGGCACAGGCATCGGCCTGGCGATCTGCAAGAAGATCGTCGAGCGGCATGGCGGAACGATCTCGGTCGAGTCGCAACCGGGGGAGGGATCGACCTTCCGGTTTGCCCTGACTCCCGCTACCAGCGCATGGATCCAATAAGGAGGCGGTATGAGTCTGGAAATTTTGTTGGTGGAAGATAGTCCCGGTGATGTGCGTCTGACGCGGGAAGCATTCCGCGACGCCAATGAGACGATCCATCTGCACGTGGCAACCGACGGCGTCGAAGCGATGGCATTTCTGAGGCAGGAAGGCGTCCATGCGAACGCTCCCCGTCCCGATTTCATCCTGCTGGATCTGAATCTTCCCAGAATGGACGGACGCGAAGTTCTTTCGCTCATCAAGGCGGATGATCATCTGAAGACCATCCCGACCGTGGTTCTTACGACATCGGTGGCCGAGGCAGACATCGTCAAGAGCTACCAGCTTCAAGCCAATTGCTATCTAAGCAAGCCGGTGCAGCTGGACGCGTTCGAGAGCCTCGTCAAGAGCATTAACGATTTCTGGCTTACCAAGGCCAAGTTGCCGCGGCAATAGACAAATGAGCGCAACCTCGGCCGTATCGCTGCTTCTGATCGAAGACAATCCGGGAGACGCCCGTCTACTCCGCGAGATGCTCAATGAACAGGGGACGAATAAAACGAAATTGGTGATCGTGCCGAGTCTCGGGGAGGCGGAGGAACATCTTGCGGAACACGAGGTCGACATCATCCTGCTCGACCTGGGATTGCCGGACGCGCAAGGCCTCGATGCCGTAAGGCGGGCCCGGACAGCGGCCGCCGGCGTCCCTCTCGTGGTGTTGACAGGGCGGGACGATGAGGCGCTGGCTCTCCATTCGTTGCAGGAAGGAGCGCAGGACTATCTGGTAAAGGGGCAGATTGAAACGCGGGGCCTCTGGCGCGCTGTGCGATACGCCATCGAACGGAACCTCATGGAAGTGCAATTGAGCAGCGCCGTCACCCGGCTCGGACTGCAAAGCCGTGCTCTGGAAACGGCCGCTGAAAATATGCAGGAGGCCCACGGTCAGCTCAACGAGTTGCTGTCGCACAGCCCCTGCGTGCTTTACTCGATGACTGCCGGCCCGGAAACCGTGGCTCCCCGCGCCGTCAGCTCGAACGTCATCCGTCTGCTCGGGTTTTCGCCCGAGGAAACTCTGAACGCGGGATGGTGGAGCGGCCTGATTCATCCCGATGACCGCACAAAAGCCGAGGCAGGCGTTTCGGAGACGCTGGCCCGTGGTACGAGCCGCACGGAATACCGCATGCGCCATAAGAACGGCACCTACGTGTGGATTGACGACAATCAACGCCTCGTGCAGGACGCCACCGGAACGCGATCGTCGCTGGCGGGTGCATGGACCGACGTCACGGAGCGAAGAGATGCCCAGAACGTTTCGCTGGAAGGAGAGCGCCGATTCAGCGAAATGCTCAACAACCTCAAGGTGGCCTCCGTCATGCTCGACTGTGAGGGGCGTCTCACGTATTGCAACGACTACTTTCTGCGGCTGACCGGCTGGAGCCGGGACGAGGTAATCGGTTCCTTATGGGAACGCTTCTTTCCCACGGACCATCTTCTCGCCTTGCGCCATTGCTTCTCGATGCTGCGCGAGGACAAGCCGGAAGCGTGGCACAACACCAACGAGGTTCTTACCAACCTCGGCGAGCGGCGGCTCGTTCAATGGAGCAATGCCGTGCTGCGGTCGAGCTCCGGAGACGTCGTCGGAACCGCCAGCATCGGGGAAGACATCACCGATCGAAAGGGTGCCGAGGAACGGATTCGCGAACAGGCCGCACTGATCGATCAGGCCCACGATGCCATGGTCGTCCGCGACCTCGACGACAAGATCACGTTCTGGAGCAAAGGAGCGGAGCGGATCTATGGCTGGAGCGCCGGTCAGGTGCTCGGCAGCCGCTTCGGTGAGCTCCTGCACGTCGACCCCGTTCAGTACCACAAGGCAGTGCGCGTGACCTCGGCAGACGGCGCCGGCAGCGCGGAGATCAGCAAGACCACCGCGGCCGGAGCCTCCGTCATCGTCGAAAGCAGATGGACGCTTCTCCGCGACGACAAGGGACAGCCGAAAGCCATCTTCAGCATCGATACGGACATTACAGAGCGCAGGCAATACGAGCAGCAATTCCTTCGCAACCAACGCCTCGATAGCCTTGGGACGCTTGCCGGAGGGATTGCTCATGATCTGAACAATCTCCTGTTGCCGATCCGCCTCGGTGTCAGCCTCCTTCGACGGCCCGACGCAAAGGAATTCAGCGCGCAGGCGATCGACAACATCGATCTCTGCGCAAAGCGAGGGGCGGACCTCGTGAACCGGGTGTTGCTGTTCGCCAGAGGTACGAATGAATCACGCAAGGCGGTCGATCTCGGCACGATCGTCGACGAGGTTCGCGCCATCGCCGAAAGCACCTTCCCGAAGAACATCTCGATCGCCACCTCCGTTTCCGACGGATTGAGCAGCGTCCTCGGCGATCAGACGCAATTGCTCCAGGTCCTGCTGAATCTCACGCTCAACGCGCGCGACGCCCTGCGCGACGGCGGGCATATCAGAATCTCGGCCACGAACAGCGAGATCGATGAGAACTACGCGGTCATGCGCGGCGGCTCCAGGACGCCGAACTATGTCGTGCTCGAAGTCTCCGACGATGGCATCGGCATCTCTCAGGAGATCATCGACCGGATCTTTGAGCCATTTTTCACCACGAAGGGATTGGGCGCCGGAACCGGGCTCGGACTCTCCACCGTGCAGGGCGTCCTGCGCGGTCACGGCGGTTTCATCGATGCCTCCAGCGACCTCGGAGTGGGAAGTACGTTCCGGGTCTGTTTGCCCGCACACTTGGGGACGGCAGCCGCCGTGGACGAGCGGGATGACGAGCCTGTGCCGCGCGGTGCCGGCGAAGTGATCCTCGTGGTCGACGACGAAGCGCCCATCATCGACATCACCCGGCAGATCCTGGAAACGTCCGGCTATGGCGTGCGCACCGCGACGAATGGCGAGGAGGCCATCGAGCTCTATCGCCGCGAAGAGAAAACAATCGCCCTGATCGTGACCGACATGATGATGCCGGTCATGGACGGCGCCGCCCTCATCACCGCACTGCGCCTGATCAACAGGGACGTACCGATCATCGCCGTGAGCGGACACATCGACCCGAATCAGATGTCGCGTGTCACCAACGCCGGAGCCACGACGTTTCTCTCCAAGCCTTACAGCGGAGAGGCCGTCCTGCATCTCCTGTCGCAGGTGCTGCAGAACTCACGGCTTCCGCCAGAAACCCAACGGCTGCCCGCGCGAAGCGAGGCAATGCGTGCGGAACGAGCTACATGACCGTATCGGGCATCCGGGACTCGCGATCCGACCACGGCCGAATCAGCGTCACATTCTGAAAGCCGCGTGGAAGTTTCAGCCCACGCTGCGCGCGCTTGCCGATGTACGGATCGAGATCCGCGCCTTTCAGGTTTGTGTGGCGCTTGCCGGCTTGCACGATCAACATTCCGTCGGCGGCGATGACCGCCACGCCGACGACCTTCTCCGGAAACAGCTCCGTCTTGTGCAGCTTGATCGTCTGCACGCCCTTGCCGCGTGCGAGCAGCGGAAGCTCGACAGCGTCGAAGAGCAGCAGCTTGCCGCTCGTCGTCGCCGCGGCGACGCGATCGGTTTCAATCGTCGTCACGCGCTGCGGACGGAGCACCGTCGCTCCGTCGTTTACGTTGACGACCGCCTTGCCCGCCTTACGATCGGTTTGCAGTTCTTCCAGCCGCGCCACGAATCCGTAGCCGTCATCGGTCGCAAGCAGCCACAAATCTTCCGGATCGCCCATCATCACCGCCACGAACGTCGCACCGGGTGCGGGCGACGTGAATGCCGTCAGCGGTTCGCCGTGGCCTTTCGCGGACGGCAGCTCGTGCGCCGGCAGCGAGTACGTGCGGCCCATCGAGTCGATGAAGACCGCCAGCTGATTGCTGCGTCCGCGCGCCGCGTGGAGGAACGCGTCGCCCGACTTGTACTGCAACGTGGCCGGATCGAGATCGTGGCCTTTGCCCGCGCGAATCCAGCCGCGCTCCGACAGCACGACCGTCACCGCCTCCGACGGAATCAGCGCCGCGGCGTCGAGCGCCTTCGCGGCATTGCGCTCCACGATCGGCGAGCGGCGGCGGTCGCCGAATTCGGCGCCATCCTCTTCCAGCTCATCGCGCACCTGTTTGCGAAGCCGCGTCTTCGATCCGAGGATTTTTTCGAGCTCCGCGCGCTCGGCCTGAAGTTTGGCTTGTTCGCCGCGGATCTCCACCTCCTGCAGCTTGTTGAGGAACCGCAGCTTCAGTTCGAGGATGGCCTCGGCCTGCAGGTCCGACAGTTTGAAGCGCGCCATCAGCACCGGCTTCGGCTCGTCCTCGCGGCGGATGATGCGGATCACCTCGTCGATATTGAGATACGCGACGAGATAGCCGTCGAGGATGTGGATGCGCGCATTGACGTGATCGTAGCGATGCTGCAATCGGCGGCGCACCGTCTCGATCCGGAACTCCAGCCACTCGCTCAGCAACTCCTTGAGCGGATAAAGCCGCGGCCGGCCGTTGAGGCCGATCATGTTCATGTTTACGCGGTAGGTGCGTTCGAGATCGGTCGTGGCGAAGAGGTGCGCCATCACTTCATCGAGATCGACGCGGTTCGAGCGCGGCACCAGCACGATGCGTGTCGGATCTTCGTGATCCGACTCATCGCGCATGTCTTCGATCATCGGCAGCTTCTTCGCGTTCATCTGCGCCGCGATCTGCTGCTGCACCTTGTTGCCGGAAACCATGAATGGCAGCGCGCTGATGACGATGTCGCCGTCTTCGATCTCCCACTTCGCACGCTGGCGAATCGAGCCGTTGCCGGTTTTGTACATCTCTCGAATCTCAGCGGCCGGCGTGATGATCTCGGCCTCGGTCGGAAAATCCGGACCTTTGATGTGTTTCGTGAGCTGCGCGATCGTGGCGTCAGGATTGTCGAGCAGCTCCAGGCACGCGCCGACGACCTCGCGCACGTTGTGCGAGGGGATGTCGGTGGCCATACCGACCGCGATGCCCGACGCGCCGTTGAGCAGCACGTGCGGCAGCCGTGACGGCAGCAGCTTCGGCTCGCGCAACGTCCCGTCGAAGTTCTGTCCCCAATCGACGGTGCCCTGCTCGAGCTCCGACAGCAACGACTGCGCGAACTTCGACAACTTCGCCTCGGTGTAACGCATCGCGGCGAACTCCTTCGGATCGTCGGGCGAGCCGAAGTTTCCCTGCCCTTCCACGAGCGGATAGCGCATCGAAAACGGCTGCGCCATCAGCACCATGGCGTCGTAGCAGGCCGTGTCGCCGTGCGGATGAAACTTGCCGATGACGTCGCCGACCGTGCGCGCCGATTTCTTCGGCTTCGCATTCGGACCGAGCCCCAACTCCGACATCGCATAAACGATGCGGCGCTGCACGGGCTTCAACCCATCGGCGACATGCGGCAGCGCGCGGTCGAGGATGACGTACATCGAGTAGTCGAGGTACGCCTTCCGCGCGAAGTCGGCCACAGCCTGATGTTCGACCTCGGGGATGGTAGGCGGCGGAGGGGTAAAGGAAGTCTGTTCTTTCGATTTGCGGGTAGCCATGTCGGGCGCGCGAAGGGTAAACGAAATGGCGCGAGATGGCGATGCGTGCGGACGATTCGCGGTGGGAAGCGCGTCAGCCGGCAGGACGGGCGCGCGATGAGAGATCGCGCGCCCGTCGCGGATCGGCTACAGACTCTTGCAGGTGCAGCTGGCGTTGGAGGTAGCCGTTGCGTTGATGCAGCAGGCGTATCCGTACGTGCAGATTGTCGAACAGGCGCCGTGTGTATTCGAAGTCGAGCATTGGGATGAATTGGTGCCGCCGGAGTCGCAATTGGCGCCGCCTCCGCTTCCAGAGCCGCCTTCATCGGGGTTGAGCACACAACGGTCGAAATCCTCGCAGTCGAGCGCCACGGCGTGCCGCCGGCTGCTTGCCTGCACGATAGGACGAATCTCATGGGCGAGACCGTATCCCGCATAGCTCGCTCCGGTGAAGCCCATCGGCGGCCGGGGTGTGTGCTTATCGGTGGTATTGGTCTCCAGCGCATAAAACCACTCCTGATCCGCGGCCATTGCGATCAGTTCGTCGCCTCGGAATTCGATGCTGGCACTCTGGCTGGTAGCGCGGAACGGCTTCACCGCGCCGTTCGTCCAGAACCTGAACAGATGGCGATACGCTCCGCCGTCATCGATCATTACGCCGATCACGTGCTCGCTCACCGTGGCGATCGTGACCTTCCCTGCGAGGACGGTGTAGTCATCCGCGGGTGGCAGAGGCCCATCGATGACGGGTTTAGCGGCGTATGCCGCGGTCGAGAGAAGAACGAGCATCAGGGCAAGCATCGGTTTACGCATCATTTGCTCCTTAAATTGTGGGGTACTTACGGCAAGGTAGGCTTCCGCCTTCCATTTGTCGAGGGGAAATTGTGGCCATCCTTCCGGATAGACAAAGGTGAGCACGCGTACTCTCGGCGAATCGCGCGGAAGAAGGTCCGCCGGTCTCCGAAACCCACTACGATTCCGATCTCGCCTATGGCAAGTTCCGTTTCGCAAAGAAGATGAACTGCCGCTTCCAATTGCCGTGCGCGGATCGCTGCGCTCACCGGTAGGCCGAGAGCGCGATTGCAGACCCGCCTGAGATTGCGATACCCAATACGGAGGAAAGCGGCCAGCTCGGACGCGCGCGCGGCGGTCTGCTCCTGCTGGCAAAAAGCAAGATACGCCTCGATTCCGGTTTCCAATTCTTCTTTGGTGTAGCTCATGGAAAGCGATACTTCTGTCCTCTGGTTAGAGAGACGTAAAGCCGGACTTCCCCGGGATTTTCGCGATCCGACGGTCTCTACGGGCTGGAGAGCCGAGGGCGCGATCCAATGCGCTGATTCCTATATCTGTCGCCGGATGGATCGTAAGAGAAGCGGCATTGACGGTTGCGGATGCTTCTACCCGAGGGAACCTCGGTGCCATGCCGGCATCAATGAATTGCGGTGGGGACATTGAAGTTCGCGTTCGCGCCCCCGCGCGGACTCGCCGCTCCGCGCGGTCCGCGCTGGTCGAGCAGCGGGCGTTATGACGCTGTCTTTCGTTCGGTGATCGCTGCGATGATCGCGCTGCTTGCCGCACCAATGAGCAGCATGAGCCCGGTGGGAAGCAGGAGCTTCGGCAGGACCATGTCGGCGAATGTGCGATGCTGGACGACGATATCGATGTACAGGATGGCCATCAGCGTCGCCACGATGAACGCGACCAGACACGGAACGAAGCGTTGAATGAACACTCTGACGTTCCTTCTTCGCAAGTACACCGCGCTAACGACCGCTAACGCGAGGTACGGCAACAGCGTCAACCAACCGTTCCTGCTAAGCACAGTTATGGCGATCAATGCGCCACCGCACAGAGCACCCGCGATGATCGCGAAGATGAGAGGCTGTGAAGAACTCTTGAGCATTGTCATATTCAGTTCCTGTTGCACTTGGAGTCGCACCGGTATTGCCAACCGAAACCGCACCCAGTGTCGCTGTCAGATCTCCAGCAGATGCCACCGCCGCACGAACCGAAAACACCAATCAGATGCCTCAGAACATGTGCATTCAGATACCAGCAGCTGGGTAGGTCTTAATCCACTTGGCAATACCGGAGTATTGGACAAGCTAGCGGCTGTCACTTCTCGGGCGTCAGCACTGTGGCCGAGTTGCCCAAACGCCGAAAGCAGCTGATCCGGCGGGAAAACGTTACGAGCTGATTGTTCCAGACGCTGCAGCGGCTCATGCACCTGGCTTTCCCATCCGGGATCTGTTTTCGATACGGCGTACAGATCCTCAGAGAAAAAGCCTATCGCCGCTTCGATGATCCCTTTCTGTGCACTCGTGAGGACGTTTTCAGAACTGAATTTCCGGAAGTGGACCCGCCACACCGCGGCCTTCATGGCCGAGGAGAGGCCCTGGAAGACTGCTTTGCGATCGGACAGCGGCAGATTCACCATGACGGTGTAAATTCGCTCTGGAGCAGTTGCACTCGCCTCCATTCCTTGCGCCGATGCAGACGAAGTTCCCGTAGCGGCGATTGAGGTTCCCGTCACTAAAACGAGCGCACACAGGAAGTTACCGATTGTTGCCCGCATTTCTGTCTCCTCTAGCTCCGTCCACTCAAAGCAGGCGGCCTCTAGTGTTTCTTTGTGTCATATCGAGCCTCCAAGTAGGAGAGACGCAAACGTTACTTTTCCCTACCCCCGCACAAACATCTTTCACGACCACGAAGCATCTGGCAACTGAGACAGGCTGCCAGCCCGCTTCTGTCTGGTGTAACTCATCGACCGATACCTCTACCTCTAATTGGAGAGACGTAACACCGGATTGCTGCGATCAGGCCCTTCTCTACAGGAGGGAGAGGCACTGGCCGGATCAAATGCACCGATTCCTAGGTCTGGCGCGACGTAGATCGTAGAAGAAGCGATATTGACGGTTGCGGATGCTTCTACCCGAGGGAACCTCGGTGCCATGCCGGCATCAATGAATTGCGGTGGGACATTGAAGTACGTTCGTGCCGTGAGTTGGCGTGAGCGGCTGCGGGCCGCGATCGACGCGAGCGGGCGCAGGCAAAACGCCATCGCGGCGTCAGCGGGAGTAACGCCCGAAACATTGAGCCGCGTCCTCAATGGCGTCCACGCGCAGCCCGCGTTTGACACAGTCGTTCGGATCGTTCACGCCTTGGGTGAAAGCGTTGGATCGCTGCTCGACGAACCGGCCTTCTCGCTGGATGGAGAGCAGCGGGCCGAGTTGCGCCGGGTGATCAGCTATCTGAGTGCAGCCGTCGCGACGTCGCCGGCCATCGACTCGTTATCGGCGGGCAACGCCGTGCCGCATCGGACTGCGGAGGTGCCCAGGCTCTACTACTTGCGCGGTGCGAGATTGGCATTTCAAGCGATCGGAGATTCGATGATCGAGGCAGGAATCCTGGACGGCGACCTCTTATTTGTCGCTCCCACACGCGTGCTTCGCGACGCCGCGAAGCGCGTTGTGGTCTGCCGTCTCGCGGGCACTATGTTCGTCAAGAAACTGGAACTGCACGCCGGGCGCATCCGTCTCCTCAGCCGAAACGAACGCTACGCCGCGATCGACGTCGACGAGGACGATGAGTTCCAACTCATCGGCATTGTGGCCGGGAGACTCGGAAGCATCTGATCGCGATGTGTAAGGGCACGCCGCTATAATCGCGGCCCCTCATGAAGCCCACTCGCGCGCAACTGGAAGACGTCCTCGCGTCGCTCAGCGATCCCGGCTTGCGCTATGCCGACATTCGCTGGACGGCGACGCATGAGCAGCATGTTCGCGTTCGCAATGGTGAGGTGGAGACGTTGTCGTCGACCATCGACCGGGCCATCGGCGTGCGCGTGCTGGTCGGCGATGGTTGGGGATTCGCGGCGAACAGCGATACATCCGAGGAGTCGCTCCGGAGGACGGCGCGGCGGGCGGTGGAGGTGGCGGCGGCGAGCAACATCGCGTCGACGCAGCGCGTCGTGTTGAGTGAGATTCAACCGCATGTTGCGACCTGGGCGTCGGCGTACGAGATCGATCCATGGTCGATACCGATCGAAAAAAAGATCGAGCATCTGCTGGCTTCGACCGATCCGATGCGCGGCGATGACCGCATTCATCAGGTCTCCGGCGACATCTCCTGTTACCGGCAGGAGAAGATTTTCGCGTCCACCGCCGGCAGCTACATCGAACAGACCACGACCGAGATGGGCGGCGGCGTGGAAGCCGTCGCGATTGACGGCAGCGAGTTTCAGCGGCGTACGTATCCGAATCCCTTCGGCGGCGATTTTCAGGCCGCGGGGTGGGAGTTCATCGAGCGGCTCGATCTGCCGCGCAAAGCGCTCGACATCCGCGACGAAGCGCTGGCGCTGCTGACCGCTCCGAAGACGCCCGCCGGACGCACGGATCTCATCATCGGATCGGCGCAGCTCGCGTTGCAGGTGCATGAGTCGTGCGGTCATCCGACGGAGCTCGATCGCGCCATGGGGCTCGAGATTTCGCTGGCCGGAGGATCGTTTCTGCAGCCATCGATGCTCGGCAACTTTCGCTACGGTTCCGAGCACGTCAACATCGTCGGCGACGCCACCATCCCGGGATCGATCGGCTCATTCGGCTTCGACGACGACGGCGTTCCCGCGCAGCGTTTTCACTTGATCGAGAAGGGGATGTTCGTTGGCTACCTGACCGGCCGCGACACCGCGCCGGCGATCGGACGCAAATCGAACGGAACCGTTCGCGCCGAGACTGCCGCGCGCATTCCGATCATCCGCATGACCAACATCAATCTCGAGCCGGGCACGACGCCGCTGGCCGACATCATCGCGGACACGAAGCGCGGCATTTTCGTGGAGACGAACAAGTCGTGGTCGATCGACGACCTGCGTCTCAATTTTCAATTCGGCTGCGAAGTTGCTTACGAAATCGAGAATGGCCGGCTCGGGCGCATGCTGAAAAATCCGCTCTACACCGGCAATACGCCGGAGTTCTGGCGTTCGTGCGATGCCGTGGCTGATCGGTCGAGCTGGCAGATCTGGGGCCTGCCGAACTGCGGCAAGGGCGATCCGATGCAGACCATGCGCGTGGCACATGGGGCGCCAGCGGCGCGGTTTCGAAATGTGGAGATGGGGTAAAAG
>JBAVBF010000342.1:0-2613 GCA_049586115.1 Thermoanaerobaculia bacterium
ATCCAGGAGTACGTTTCGCGGAACTGGAAGAGGTGCGTGCCGGTGCCGTGCGGATCGAAGTTGAACCAGAGGTAGAGCGAGACGATGAAGTCGATGACGGCGAAGGCGGTGGCCGTGTAGCGGATCGCCTTGCCGTTCTCCTTGCGCAAAAAGAAGAGGATGACGATCGCGCCGATCAGCGGGATGTAAGTGACTAGGTTGAGAATGCCCATCTTCCGTCGTTCCCCTTAAGGCTTCGTAAACAAGTAAACCGCGGCGACGAGGACGATTCCGCCCGCCATCACCAGCGCATAGTTCTGGACGAATCCGCTCTGCATCTTGCGGAAGAGACGCGAGCCGCCGCGCGCCGAGTAGCCGACGCCGTTCACCGCACCGTCGACGATGTAGCGATCGACGAGGTTCGAACCGTGGCCGAAGAAGATCACGGTCAGGTGTCGGACGCCGTTGACGATGCCGTCGATGATGTGCGCGTCGAACCACGACAGCGCGCGGCTGAAGGCGAGCGTGCCGCCGACGAAGACGAAGTTGTAGAGCTCGTCGACGTAGTACTTGTTCTCGAGCAGGCGGTGCAGGAAGGCGAAGCGCAGCCGGAGCCGCGTCGCGCGCGCGAAAGCGGAGTCCTTTTTGTACAGCACGTAGGCGATGAACCAGCCGAGCGTGGCCACGGCCACTGACGACAGGATCAGCAGCAGTTCCTGCAGGCGGCTCGCTTCGGGAAATTCGAAACGCTCGCCGCCGAGCGGCAGCAGCACCGGCGCGAGCCAGCGCTGGAAGAGCGTCGGATGCGCGCCGCCGAACATTTCCGGGATTCCGACGACTCCTCCGATGACGGCCAGGATCGCCAGAATCCACAACACGCCGGTCATGCTCCAGGGCGATTCGTGCGGCGTGTGCGCATCGGTGGTGTGGCCGTGCGCTTTGTCGGAGTGAATGTCTCCATCATCGAGATGAGGATGTGACGGGATGACGTCGTGTCCGGCGTGCTCCGGCTCCGACTCGGGATGACCTTCGACATGCGCGGCGCGGTAGTCGCCGGAGAAGGTCATGAAGTAGAGGCGGAACATGTAAAACGCGGTGCAGGTCGCGGCCACCATGCCGAGGAAGTAGAGGAAGCCGTGGTGCTCGAAGGTGGTGGCGAGGATTTCGTCCTTCGAGAAGAATCCAGCCAGCGGCGGGAACCCGGCGATGGCGATGCACGCGATCAGCATCGTCATTCTCGTCCTCGGCATGTACTTCCGCAGACCGCCCATCTTGCGCATGTCCTGCTCGCCGCCGCAGCCGTGGATCACGGAGCCGGCGCCGAGGAAGAGGCAAGCCTTGAAGAAGGCGTGCGTCATGACGTGGAAGATCGCCGCGGTGAACGCGCCGACGCCGGCCGCAAGGAACATGAAGCCGAGCTGCGAGACCGTCGAATACGCGAGCACTTTCTTGATGTCGTTCTGCGCGATGCCGATCGTGGCCGCGAAGATAGCCGTGACCGCGCCGATGGCCGCGACGACCAGCATGGCATCGGGCGAGAGACGGAAGAGAACGTTCGAGCGGACCACCATGTACACGCCGGCGGTGACCATCGTCGCGGCGTGGATCAGCGCGGAGACGGGAGTCGGTCCGGCCATCGCGTCGGGCAGCCAGACGTACAGCGGAATCTGCGCGGACTTGCCGCACGCGCCGACGAAGAGCAGCAGGCAGATGGTCGTGGCGATGCCGGCGTACGCGGCCGGATTCGCGCTGGCGAGGGCGAAGACTTTTCCGTAGTCAGCGGTGCCGAAGGTGTTGAAGATCAGGAAGATGCCGAGGATGAATCCGAAGTCGCCGATGCGGTTGGCAACGAACGCTTTCTTGCCGGCGTCGGCGGCGAAGTTCTTGTCGTAATAGAAACCGATCAGCAGGTACGAGCAGAGACCGACGCCTTCCCAGCCGACGAACATGACCAGGTAGTTCGCGCCGAGGACGAGGAGCAGCATCATGAACATGAAGAGGTTGAGGTACGTGAAGAAGCGCGTGTACCCCTCTTCGTGCGCCATGTAGCCGGTGGCGTAGACGTGGATGAGGAAGCCGATCCACGTGACGATCAGCAGCATCGTGCAGGAGAGCGTGTCGATGCGGAAGGCGAAGTCGACGGCGAAGTTGGCGATGCCGTTCGCGCCGACGTGACCGAGTCCTGCCGGGATCCAGGTGTAGTAGGCGTGCTGGAACGCGGTGGACATCCCGCCGCTGACATAGCTGATAACGGTCCACGCGGCGAGCAACGCGGAGAGTCCGGTCGATCCGAGAGCAACGGCGTTCGTGATCGCGCGGTTCTTGTGCGTGCGCGGATTCGCGGCCGCGCGGATGCCGTTGATCAGCGCGCCGAGCGCGGGGAGGAGGGGGATCAGGAGGAGGATGGTGGGGTTCATGCTGCCCGATCCTCCATGGACGATCTGTCATCCTGAGCCGCCGGAGCGACGCCGGCGCGAAGCGCTGGAGTCGCGCAGGACGGTCGAAGGACCCCCACACTGTTAACCCCGGCGTACGGCGCCAGGTCGGAAGGCAAGCAGTGTGGGGGTCCTTCGACCGTCCTCCGCTGCTCCGCCGCTTCGCGACTGCGCAGCTCCGGCGGCTCAGGATGACAGG
>JBAVBF010000343.1:0-5034 GCA_049586115.1 Thermoanaerobaculia bacterium
TTCTCGGAGGTCGCGTTCAACTTCCGCGTCGACGGTCACGTGGCGCTGAACGGGATCCTGATCGCCCTGATCGCCGGCATCATCGGCGGCGTGCTCCCGGCGCTGCGCGCGGCAAGGATGCCGATCACGACGGCCCTGCGCGAGATTTAAGAGGGGACGGTTCACGCGGGGAACGCGGAGGAGCGGAGCGATTTTCTCCGCCTCTCCGCGAACTCCGCGTGAACCGTTCCCCGTACCATTCGTATACGCTCACGAACGTTCACGTATGTTGCCCGTCCAACAGAAGCCCAACCCTCCGCGCAAGCGCCGCGGCGCGCGGCTTTTCGCGATCTGGGCCGTCGCGCTGGCCGTCATCATTTTCGATACGGTGATCACGCGGCTTCTCCGGCCGCTTCACTTCCCCGTCGGCATCTTCAGCTTCATCACGTTCCTGGCGTCGCTGCTCCTCATCGCGCTGACGCTCTACGGCTTCGCCGTCTTCGTCCGCTGGACACTGCGCAAACTGTTCTGGCGCGTCGGACGCCGGCTCTTCCTCAGCTATGTCCTGATCGGCATGCTGCCGTTTTTCCTCTTCGCGATTCTGCTGTTGACCGTCGGCTACCTGATCTGCGGCGTCATGACCCACGCCGCGTTGCGCGGCGAGCGGTTGGCCAGCCTCGGACAGCTCGAGACGGCGGCTTTCGAATATTCGTTCACCGGCAAGCGGCCCGCCGGCGTCACGAAGAGCCTGGAGATCTACGACACGAACAACGCCTCCGGCGCGAAGCTGCCGCCGTGGCTGAAGTCGACGACGTTCAGCGGCATGGTCTGGCGCGACAATCGCGGCCTTCTCGTCGCCTCACGCCAGTCAGCGTCCGAAGGCGCCGAGCCGCGCACGATCGTCTTCGTCGAGCCGCTCGACTCTGAATGGATCGAACAGCTGCAGGACAAATCCGGCATGACCGTGCGCATGAGCGTCGAAGGCGCCAGTAAGTCACGCAAGAGCGGACTGAGTGTCAACAACGGCCGTCACTCCTTCGATATCGATGACGACGACGGCGGTGCCCTGAAGGATCTCCTCTTCAATTCGATCGGACGCAAAGTGATCTGGGCCGACGTGACGGCATTGACCGACTGGGACACCGGCGCGACGATCGAAGATCGCCACAATCTCTTCACGCTCATCGTCAATCCGTTCCCGAATCTCTTTCACTTCTACTTCGGCGCGCAGGCAGACGATTACGTTCGCGGCCTGCTGCAGTTCATGGCCGTCGTGATCTGCCTGCTGCTCGTTTTCTACGCGCTGGCCGTGCTCTTCGCCGCGGTGCTGATTTTCTCGATCACACGCGCGGTGAACCGCATCGAAAAAGGGACCAAGGCCGTCGAGCGCGGCGACTTCACCTACCGCATCGCCATGAAGCCGCACAACCAGCTCGGCGAGATGGCCAACTCCTTCGACCGGATGACGGAGTCGATCGCCACGCTCCTCGTAAACGTGGCCGAAAACGAACGTCTGCAGAGCGAGATCGAGATCGCCGCATCGATCCAGCGCAACCTCCTGCCGAAGGAAGGCCCGCAATTCCGCGGCGTCTCGTTCTCCGCCCATTTCGAACCGACTGCATCGATCGGCGGCGACTACTACGACGTCTTCAACATCGACAAGACCCGCCTCGCCGTCGCCATCGGCGACGTCTCCGGCCACGGCCTCTCAACCGGACTGGTGATGGCCATGGTCAAAGCCGCCATCACCACGCTCGTCGAAGAAGGCGCCGAAGAAACGGCGCTCTTCCATCGCCTCAACGACCTCGTCTTCCGCTCCACCGAACGACGCGCCTTCATGACGCTGGCCTTCACCATCTTCGATCTGGAAAAAGGCACGATCCGCCACACCAACGCCGGCCATCTCTATCCCTACCTGCTGCGCGAAGGCCAGAAGCCGCGCGGCATCGAAGTCCCCTCGCTCCCCCTCGGCGTGCGCAGCACGATCAGCACGCACACCGCCGAAGTCGATCTCCAGGAAGGCGACGCGATCGTCTATCTCTCCGACGGCATCGTCGAAGCGCAGGACGAACAAGGCGAGCCGTTCGGATTCGATCACCTCGAAGCACTGCTTTCGCAATCGGCCGATCGCTCTCCAAGCACGATCCGCGACCAAATCCTCGAAGCCGTCGCCCGCCACTGCGGCACCCGCCCCGCCGATGACGACCGCACCGTGATGATTCTTCGCTTCGACAACTTCCACCACGGCTACAACCAGCAAGCGGTGGCGGTCCCGGTCCTCGAAGAAGTGACGGTGTGAGCCCGAGGTCGCGCCTCAACTCATCGTCGGCGAAGCCGGCGTAAGAACCGTGGCCCCAGTTTCAACTGGGGGACGACGGCACTGGCTTATCTTGTGAGCCCGTTTTAATGGGCGAAAGAAAGTTTCCTATCGCGCGCCAAGGCGCGCTCACATATTGGGGAATGATCGCCGGACCCACGGCTCGAAGCCGTGGGCTACGGTTCTTCCGCCGGCTTCGCCGACGAACGCTGACAGGCCAGGCCTACCGGCTGGTGGCGGCGTTCGCGACTTTCGCCGCAGCGGGCGTCATCGCGTTGCGGATGTGTTTCGCGATGCGATTGATGTAGGTGATCGTCTCGCGGAAGGGCGGCACGCCGTTGTACTTCCAGACGTTGCCTTCGCCGGCGTTGTACGCGGCCACGGCCAAATCGGCGTTGCCGTGGAAGGTCTGCAGGAGCCAACGCAGATAGCGGACGCCGGCGTAAATGTTCGCGGCGGGATCGTAGGAATCGGTTACGCCGAAGCGCTCGGCAGTCGAAGGCATGAGTTGCATCAGGCCGCGTGCGCCTTTGTTGGAAACTTCGCGGGCGTTGAAATCGGATTCCGCCTTGATGACGGCGGAAACAAGCGCGGCGTCGACGTCGAACTTCTTCGCGGCCTCCACGATCAGTTTGTCGAACTTCGATTTGAAGATCGGTCCGCGCGCCTCGTCATAGCGCCAGGAGCGGTTCGGAAAAACGCCGCCGTCCAGTTCGACCGCCTTCTTGACCTCTTCGACGATGGCTGCAGGAACGACCTCGTCATCGACGATGCGGTCGACGCGCGTGAGCGGTACCGTGATCGCGCCGCCGCTCTTGAGCGTCAACTGGACGTTGGCCTCGTCCACGACCTTGTAATCGCTGATCTTCATCGACCGTCCGTCGACGAACAGGGCGATGCTCGCGCCAGCCGGAGTGGCGAGCGCAGCAAGAGCGATGAATGGAAGAAGCCGCTTGAGCATCGGGAGCATGGTTGTGAACTAAGACGCCACAGATGTTATTGCAGTTTCGCGGGCTCACGCCCGTGGGTGAAACTGCTCGTACATCTTCTGCAGCCGCGCCCGCGACACATGCGTGTAGATCTGCGTCGTGGAGATGTCCGAATGCCCGAGCATCATCTGCACGCTGCGAAGGTCGGCGCCGTTTTCGAGCAGGTGCGTTGCGAATGAATGCCGCAGCGAGTGCGGCGAGATGTGCGCCGTGATTCCGGCCAGCCGCGCGTACTTGGTGATCTTCATCCAGAACGACTGCCGCGTCATCGGCCGTCCGCGATTCGATAGAAAGAGATGCGGATCGGAGTGCTTGTCGAACTCGCCGCGGCCGCGCTCCATGTAGACGACGATCGCATCGCGCGCGCTGTCGCCGAACGGTACGATCCGCTCCTTCGACCCCTTCCCGATCGTGCGCAGGAAACCGGCGTCCATCACCAGATCGTCGATCTTCACGTGGATCAGTTCCGAAACACGCAATCCTGTTGCGTACAACAGTTCGAGCATGGCCGCGTCGCGCAGACCTTCGGCAGTAGCGCGATCCGGCGCGCGCAGCAGCGTCTCCACTTCCTGCTGCTGCATCGACTTCGGCAGCGTCGTCCACAGTTTCGGATTCTCGAGGTTCTCCGTCGGATCGTGTTTCAGATGGCGCTCGGCGACGAGGAAGCGGAACAGCCCGCGAATCGCCGCCAGCGCGCGCGCCACGGAACGCGCCGAGATACCGGCCGAGCGGAGCGCCTGAAAGTAGCGCACGATGTGAATCCGCTGCACGGCATCGAGCTCGCGCGTTTGGTCATTCAACCAATGTCCGAAGTGCTTGAGATCCGTTTGATACGCAGACAGCGAGTTCTTAGCCAGCCCCTTTTCGACCGCAAGGTAATCGAGAAAAATCGGCAGCCAGGTCAGAAAAAACGGGCCCGACTCCTTCTTTTCCGGATCGTTCGCGCGCGGACTCTTACGCATGGGCGGCTTCGTGCGCCACTGCGTCTGCCATGTACGAGCTGCGGACGAATGGGCCAGCGAAGACAGCGCGGAATCCGATCTCTTCGCCAATCGCGCGATATTCATCGAACACACTCGGCGCGATGTACTCGACGACGTCGAGCTTCTCGCGCTTCGGCTGCAGGTACTGGCCAATCGTCACGATCTCGACGTACGACTCGTACAGCCGCCGCAGGACGTCGATGACTTCCTCGCGCCGCTCGCCGAGGCCGAGCATGAGTCCCGACTTTGTCGTGATCGTCGGATCGATCCGTTTCGCCTCGCGCAGAATCGCCAGCGATCGTTCGAAACGCGAACCGGGGCGGACGAAGTCGTAAAGCCGAGGAACCGTTTCGACGTTGTGGTTGAAGTAATCCGGCCGCGCGTCGACGACGGTCCGCACCGATTCGAAGTTGCCGCGGAAGTCGGACGTCAGCACCTCAACCGCCGCATCGGGCAACGCCGCGCGCAACGCGGCGATGGTGAGTGCGAACTGTTGCGCCCCGCCGTCGTCGAGGTCATCGCGCGTCACGCACGTCACGACGACATGTCGCAGCTCCATCCGCTTCGCTGCCTCGGCCACCGAGCGCGGCTCGTCCGGCGACGGCGGCGCGTAGGGACGCCCGGTGGTCACGTTGCAGAAGCCGCAAGAGCGCGTGCAGACGTCGCCGAGGATCATGAACGTGGCCGTGCCGCGGGAGAAGCATTCGCTGCGATTCGGACAGGCCAGCGATTCGCATACGGAGTGCAGCGACTTCTCGCGTAACAG
>JBAVBF010000344.1:0-1843 GCA_049586115.1 Thermoanaerobaculia bacterium
GATGGCGACCAGGAATTGCTGCTCGATTTCGATAACGCCCTCGCGCTCGATGCCGTCATCGACCTGATTCGAAACCGCCACGAGCTACTGCTCACCGAGCTTTATCCGGCGCCCGACGAGCTTTGCGCCACCGGGCCGGAGGGGCGCTTCGTGCACGAGCTGATCGTCCCTTTTACCCGCCGCACGCCGGCCTCGGCCGCCGTGGAGCAGCCGAAGACGCCGTCGCGGCTCGTGGCCCGAACCTTTCCGCCCGGTTCCGGGTGGCGGTACGCGAAGTTCTACAGCGGTACGGCTACCGCCGATCGCGTGCTCTTGGAGGAGTTGGCGCCGATCGCGGCGGACGCCGTTGCCTCCGGCGCCGCCCGCCGCTGGTTCTTCATCCGCTACTCCGATCCGGCCTGGCATCTGCGCGTCCGCTTTCAAGGCGATCCGCGGCAATTGCGCGCCGAGGTGCAACCGGAGTTGGAACGAGCCGGCGAGCGGTTGATCGGCGGCGGCATCGCCTGGAAAGTCCAGTTCGATACGTACGAGCGCGAGATCGAACGGTACGGCGGTCCGGAAGCGATCGAGCTGATCGAAGAGATCTTTTTTCGCGACAGCGAAGCAGCCGTCGACCTGCTGGCGTCGTGCAGCGGCGACGCTGCCGGCGCCATGCGCGGGCCGCTCATGGCCGCCGGGATCGATGCGCTGTTCGCCGATTTCGGCCACGATCCCGTCGCCCGGCTCAAGCTCGCCGAGGCATCGCGGGATCACTTCGCCAGGCAGTATCAATACGAGGCATTGCGCGAACCGCTGGCGGATCGCTTTCGCCGCGATCGTCAGACCTTCCAGCGCCTGCTCGACGATCCGATGTCCGTCCCCGCGCTGAAGCAACGTTCCGAAGCGATCGCGGGCTCTGTCGCCGAATTGACGGCGCGCGAGCGTCGCGGCCGGCTGCAGTTGCCGTTGCAGACCATTCTCCCGAGTCTCGTGCACATGTTCGTGAATCGTCTCAGCCGTTCCGCCGGCCCCGAGCACGAGCTGGTGTTGTACGACTACCTCGTCCAGCTATACCGGTCGCAGCTGGCAAGGAATGGGAGTCGATCTCCTCGCGCGCAGGAGGCGAAGGCCGCAACGAATCGTGCAGCAATGCTCCAAGGTCGCTGATGAGACGCTGTGCTTCGGGGACGTTCGTGGCCATGACGCCGGAGATACGAGCCAGCGCCGCGTTGAGAACCTCAGGCTGCAGGCGTCCCGCCGCCGCCTTCAACTCCGCCCGCGCGATGGCCGTATCCAATTCCGCTTCGTCGGCCAGACGATGGTCTTCGACGGCCCACGAATACACCGCGTACCCGCTTCCCGTGACGATGGCGATGTAGAACGCGGCGGTGAAGAACCCGCCGGGAAGGTAGGCAAGCAGGAACGGCGCGAACGGCCGCTGAAACAGGATGGCTTCGAACAGTGCGCGAACGCTCACGATCGCTGCCGAAAGCGCGGAGATGCCGGCCGTGGCAGCGGCCATCGCCGCAAGCCGCGGCTGCCGCGGCCGGCTCTGCCTTCGCTCGATTACGGCGAACACCAGAAAGGCCGCTCCGATCCACAGCGAGCTGTCGAAGAGCACGTAGGCGGGCGCCATCCAATAGCCGTGTGACCGGAAGTCGCGCGCGTGAAACAGAGTGTTGATGATCGTAAACGCCACGACCGGAACGATCAGGCTGCGGCGCACCCGCGCCAGTCCAAGCAGATGGAGCCTCGTCATGCCGCGCCCCTTCTTCTCGCCGTCGTCACCAACGGCATCACCACCGTCACCACCGTCAATCCGGAGCCGTCCTCGCTCAACGTCACGCGCTGATTGCTGCCGAAG
>JBAVBF010000345.1:0-4197 GCA_049586115.1 Thermoanaerobaculia bacterium
TCGCAGGGCGTGTCGCTGCGCGGCGTCGGCGCCAGCGGCGCATCGCGCGCGCTCGTGCTCGACGACGGCATCCCGCTCAACGATCCGTTCGGCGGCTGGATTTACTGGGGACGCGTGCCGCGCGTGGCCATCGATCGCATCGAAGTGGTGCGCGGCGGTGCG
Organism: Thermoanaerobaculia bacterium; assembly: GCA_049586115.1. Taxonomy (GTDB): domain Bacteria; phylum Acidobacteriota; class Thermoanaerobaculia; order Gp7-AA8; family Gp7-AA8; genus JADGNZ01. The sequence continues at coordinate 163 of JBAVBF010000345.1, forward strand.
TCCGATCTGTACGGCAGCGGCGCGATGGGTGGCGTCGTGCAGTTCATTCGCCGCACGACTGACGACGTTGCCTTCGAGTCGAGCGCCGGAAATGAGGGAACAGGAACCGCGTCGCTCTTCGCGGCGATGAAACGCGGCGACTGGAACGGCAGCATCGACGCCGATTTCCTGACGACCTCGGGATACATCCTCGTGCCGCCATCGCAGCGCGGAATCGTCGACGTCGACGCGGACACACGGCATACGACTCTCGACGCAGCTCTTCGACATTCCGGCGCATTTCTGCGGCTCTCGCACTACTCCGAGTCGCGCAACAACGGAACGCCGCTGCAGATCAACGACACATCCATCCGCCAGATCGCCGCGGGGACCGACATTCGCACTGGAGCCGGCTCGCTGCTTCTGCGCGGTTACGGCAGCGATCAGGACTACCACCAGACGTTTTCCGCGATCGCCACCGATCGCAATAGCGAGCGGCTGACCGTCGATCAGCGCGTGCCGTCGTCCGGCCGCGGCGGATCGCTGCAATGGTTCTCGACCATCGGCAACAACGTGATCGTCGCCGGCGGCGACGCGCGCCAGGTCAAAGGCGCGAGTGACGAGCTCCAGTTCGCCGCCATCAACGGAAAGATCACGCGGTCCGACGTCTCCGGCCGCCAGCGCAATGCCGCCGCGTATGTCGAGGACGTGGCCACACTCTCGCCGCGCGTCACGCTGAGTGCCGGAATCCGTTTCGATTCCTGGCGCAATTTCGATGCGCAACGAAACGGCGCGCCGCTCGCCGACCGCAGCGACGACGCGTGGAGTCCGCGCGTAACCTTGCTTGTCCACGCCTCCGATCGCCTCACGTTCACAGCGTCCGCCTACAAATCCTTCCGCGCGCCGACGCTGAACGAGCTCTATCGCAACTTCCGCGTCGGTAACGTGCAAACCCTCGCAAACGAATCGCTTGGCGCCGAGCATCTGTCCGCGATCGAGCTCGGCGTCCGCAGCGGGCCGTTGCGATTGACAGCGTTCTCGATGTCCACCGACGACACGATCGCCAACGTGACCCTCTCCACGACTCCCGCCCTCATCACCCGCCAACGCCAGAACCTCGGCAGCAGCCGCTCCCGCGGCGTCGAGATCGATTTCGACCAGCGCCTGTCAACAAAATGGCGCCTCTCCGCCGGCTATCTCTTCTGCGACGCCACCGTCACCAGCGGCGACCTCGCCGGCAAACGCCTGCCGCAAGTCCCGCGCAATACCGCCACGCTGCAACTCGCCTTCACCCCATCCCGCGGCAGCGCCGGAGTCCAGACCCGCTGGTCCTCGAGCCAGTTCGACGACGACATCAACCAGTTCCCCTTACGCAGCTACGCCGTCGCCGACCTCTTCGCGTCCTACCCAATCGGCCCGCGTCTCGACGCGACCATCGCAATCGAAAACGCCGCCAATCGCCGAATCGAAGTCAGCGCCACGCCGGTTCTTACACTCGGCACGCCGCGAACGATTCGGGTGGGCGTGCGGTATGGACGGTAACCGACCGACGCACACGGATAGGTGTACACTTCGCGAGTGAAGCGTCGTGATCTTGAGCGGCGGCTGATGGAATGCGGATGGCGCTTTGTCAGAAGCGGAGGCCGTCACGACGTCTGGAGTAATGGCGAACGTGATGAGGCGATTCCGCGTCACACCGAAATCAACGAAGTTCTGGCGCGCGCGATCCTTCGGCGCGCCTGCAAGGAGCGCACATGAGATTCGAAGGCAAACTCACTCGCGCCGGCCGCTTCTGGCTGGCCGAAATCCCTCTGCTGGATGCAATGACGCAAGGACGTACGCGCAGAGAAGCCTTGCAGATGATCGGCGACTGGCTGGAGACCATGATCGATCGCCGCGACTTTCGCGCGAGCGTCTACCCGCGAGGAACTCGCGAGTTCGAGATCTCAGGAAACGACGCCGGTGCAATGACTGCTCTCCTGCTACGCCGGCGTCGCGAAGCAAGCGGCGCGTCTTTGCGCGAAATCGCATCGCGCCTCGGCGCATCGTCTCGAAATGCATACGCGCGCTACGAGCGCGGGGCATCCGTTCCGACGCTCGCGAAACTCGACGCGCTGCTCAAGGCAGCGTCACCGAAGGGTGACTTCGTCATTCGTGAATCTGGCGATGATCGCCACTAGGGATGTTCTTTCAAGTGTGCGATCGAGGGTAGGGAAGCGGCTCGTCGGAACACTCCTCCTACGTGCTCTCCTTCGAATATGTCAACTCGGGATTTGTCGCTTGGACAGAGGATTGGGCGGCCGTCGCGTTTCACCCGCATAGATATTTTCAATACGACTCGGTCGCTGAACTCACCGCTCTCGAGTTTCTGATCGGGACGCAGCTTCTGACCTGCGCCACCTGCTTGGTTACGAGTTTGGCGTTCTTTGTCCTGTTTCACTGGCATGCCTTGACAGCGCACCTGCGCGATACCTCAGCCGAAAACGCCGTCTCTGCGAGCAAGTTACTCGCGTCCATCGCGGTCATCACGAGCGTAAGTTTTGTAGCTCTTCTCCTGACGACGTGGGCTTCGTTTGCCGTCGCGCGATTATTGGGATCGTCTACCGACATCACGAAACACGTTGACGCTTACTTTCATCTCGTGGCACTTGATCCGCTCGCAATCCTCGGCATAACACTGTTCCTTCTTGCCGATGGGCAGTTCGGTGTAATGACCGCAGGCCTTGTGATCTTCGCCATTGCTCGCGTGTGGCTTTTCGCCGCAGGTGTCTATGCGGCAGTTTCGCTGCATCCGATTAGTCGCGTTCGACGCGTTCTTCTTCTCCTCATCGGCTATGCGCCGTCGTTTATTGTTCTGAATGTTCTTCTGGTTGTTGCTGCTTCGTTCATTGCCCTGATCGCTGTTACAGGCTGGGACTGAGTTCGCGAAGAGCCTTCGAATCGCAATCGCAAAGCTTGACGATGAGGAAATCGTGAGGCAGCGACCCGTGCATGGCATCTGATGCGCTGAATCTGCGAGGCTTTCAAGCGGTGGAATGGCGGATGGAAGCGGTCGGAGTACGCGCGACACTTCGCCGCGAACCCGCCGCATATAATCCGCGCCGCTGGCGCAACCCATCGCCACGCATCGGAGGAAGCATGGACGAGCAGACGGGCGGAGCGGCGGAGGCCAGCGCGGCGATCGCCGAGGCCGAGAGCCACAACGATCCGAAGATCGGGACGAAGGACAAGCTCGAAGAGCTTTGCGTCAACACCATCCGCTTCCTCGCCATCGACGGCGTCGAGAAGGCCAAATCGGGACATCCCGGCGCGCCGATGGGCATGGCCGACATGGCCTTCGTGCTCTGGACCGACTTCATGCGCCACGATCCAAAGGCGCCCGCGTGGCAGGATCGCGATCGCTTCGTGCTCTCCGCCGGGCACGCGTCGATGCTGCTCTATTCGCTGCTGCATCTCACCGGCTATCCGGAAATGACCATCGAGCAGCTCCAGAGTTTCCGGCAGTGGGGATCGAAGACAGCGGGTCATCCCGAATATGGCGACGCGCCCGGCATCGAAGTCACCACCGGTCCCCTCGGCCAGGGATTCGCGAACGGCGTCGGCATGGGCATCGCCTCGAAGATGATGGCGGCGCGCTTCAATACCGACGACGCGTTCAAGCCCGTCCAGAACTGGATTTACGTCATCTGCTCCGACGGCGATCTCGAGGAAGGCATCAGCGCCGAGGCCGCGTCGCTGGCCGGTCACCTCGGGCTTGGGAACCTCATCTATCTCTATGACGACAACGACGTCACGCTCGACGGCGACAAGCGCTTGTCGATGTCCGAGGACGTCAAGAAGCGATTCGAGGCTGCGCACTGGCACGTGCAGAAAATCGACGGACACGATCGCGACGCGGTTCGCAAGGCCATTCGCAAAGCGCAGAAGGTCACCGACAAGCCGTCGATGATCATGGCCAAGACGGTGATCGGGCAGGGGAGTCCGAAGTTTCACGGCACCTCGCGCGCGCACGGCGAACCGCTCGGCGCCGAGGAGGCCGCGGCGACGAAGGTGGCG
>JBAVBF010000346.1:0-7467 GCA_049586115.1 Thermoanaerobaculia bacterium
GCCTTCGGGGTTCGAGGCCGCTGGCTGTTTTTCTTCGGTTCGACGCTCGAAATGCGAGTAAACCTGAACTACTTCAGCCCACTTCGGAATCACCAAATTCCCGATCTGCAGTTCGCTTTCTCCAGGCTCGAGTGTGATGTGAAACTTGTCGCCCGAGAACGTCCCATCTTTCGGGTTCGTTAACCACCTCCATTCTGCAGTGTGTTCTGAGAATGCAGAATGCTTGGCAATGACTTCCGATACGGGAACGGAGGCAAGAACCGGAAGTATCAGGTCAGCGCGAAGACGCCAAGTTTTGAATTCGACCTTCACCTTGCCGATATTTCTAAGTGTGACTAGCACGCGCAGCAGATAGCGTTCATCTGCGAGGCGCAATGTTTTGACGCTCTGTTCGACGCTTACTGCTTCTCGTTCCGTCCGCGAAACCAGGTAGATACGAATGGACCAAAGTGCGCCGATGACGATTGCCGTGATCGCGAGAAGATCTTTTACGACTCCGACAGATTTGGCCTGCTCCTCGAGCGTGTAGCCCTGATGGAATGTGACGAACCATGCGAGCACGATCGCCGCGACGCTGCTAACGATGAGAGCGGTCCTCAATAGCAGCTGTCGGTCGAAACGATCGGACACTTCTCCTCCTGAGGAGGAGAGTCCGCGATAGAAGAATTCCCTACCCCGGGCTCACTTCACCTTCGTACCCGCGGAAACTCCGGCGTCGACGCTGAGGAGCGACGGCTCCCCGTCGAGGGAGGCGGCGAGGATCATGCCGTTGGATTCGATGCCCATCAGTTCTGGCGGCTTGGAGATTGGCCACGATCACCCTTGGCCCGTAATCGCGGTCAAACGGCGTAAACATCCAGTCACCGTCCCAAACCGACCGTTCACCGGCCTTACCTTGCTGCCACGACTCTTCTGGTCATAATCGCGGGATGCCTCCGCACAATGTCGCGGCCCTCGTGCACCTGGTCGGCTTTCTGACCGGTGCAGCGCTCTACGCGATGCTGTTTGCGCTCGTGTTGCGGCGGCGGGTCGGTGACGATCGGCTTCCACTCGGAACGGCCATCCTCGGACTGCTGTGGAACGTCAGCGGATTGGCGGCCTTCGGGATCCGCGATTTCGCCGGCGTCGATCCGCCCGCGCTGTTGATTGCGACCGCCTTCAGCGCGCTCGGATTTCTGCCGGCGGTCGTCGTCCATTCCGTGTTGCGCTCGCAGTCCGAGGCGCGGTTCCGGCGGACGGCCGCGGTCGTCATCGGCGCGGCCTACATCGTCAGCGGCATCGCCGAAACGCTGATGTTCTGGAACGCTCTGCGCGGCGGGCCGGTCCCCTCGGCCGCCGCGCTGCAGACGCTGACCTGGTTCTATCTCGCGCTGACCATTCCGATCGTTCTGCTGACGCGGCGCCGCACCGGCTCAGCGCGAGCGTGGTCGATCGTCGCTCTGGCGGTCTTCGCCGTCTCCGCGCTGCATCTCAGCCATCGCGAAGGAGCGACGGAATCGTGGTTCGTCGAGCTGGCCGGCCACCACGCCTCGATTCCGCTGATCTTCGCGATCCTGTATCAGGACTTCCGCTTCGCGCTGGCCGACCTCTTTCTCAAACGCGCACTCGCATTGTTCGCGCTTGTCGCAATCGCGTCGGGACTTTATGTCGGCGTCGAGATACCGCTTCTCGCGCAACACGACTTTCGCGCCGATCCGATCGCCGTCGGCGGCTCGGTGATTCTCTGGGTCGCGCTGGCGCTGCTCTATCCGCCGCTTTGCCGCGCCGCCACGTGGATCGTCGAACGCATCGTCCTGCGCCGCGTCGATTACAAACAGCTGCGTATCGCCTTCGACCGGCGGGTCGCGGCGCTCGAGGAGCCGGCCTCGGTGATGAACGCGCTCGTCGATGCGTTGCGCGCGCCGCTTGCGGCCGAGGAGATGCGCTGGGTCGAGCAGAAAGACGCGAGCGGCGATGCCGTGAAGATCGTCCCGACAACGGAACCGCCGCACTACGCGCTCATAGTCGGTCCGCTCGCCGAAGGACGGCGGCTGCTCTCCGACGACACAGCCGTGCTCGATGACATGGCGCTTCTTGCCGCGCGCCGCATCGATGCCATTCGCCTGGCTCGCGAGCGGTATCAACAGAGCCGGCTGGCCACGGAGGCCGAATTGCGGGCCTTGCGCGCGCAGGTCAATCCGCACTTTCTGTTCAATGCGCTCAACACGATCGGTTACCTCATTCAGACCTCGCCGGCGCGCGCACACGAAACGCTGATGAAGCTGACGGCGCTGCTGCGCGGCGTTCTGCGTTCCGCTGACGTCGCGACGACACTCGGCGACGAGATCGATCTCGTCAGCTCCTATCTGGAGATCGAACGCGCGCGCTTCGAGGAACGGTTGCATGTCGACATCGATGTCCCCCGGGAGTTGCGCGGGATTCGCGTTCCGGCGCTGATGATCCAGCCGTTGGTCGAGAACGCCATCAAGCATGGGATTGCGAACAGCCGCAACGGCGGGAGCGTGATGATCGTCAGCCGATCCGACGGCGACAACCTCGCCATCACCGTCCGCAACAGCGGCGCGCAGGTCACGGATGCGGACATCACGCGCGGCCGAAAGAGCGGAATGGGTCTCGCGAATCTCGACGCGCGCCTTCGGCATCAGTACGGCGATTCCGCCAGCGTGACGATCGTGGCCACCGCCGATGAGACGCGCGCCGAGATCGTTCTCCCGCTCGTGAGGCGCGCATCGTGAGAGACCGCCTGCGAGTCATCGTCGCCGACGACGAACGGCCGGCGCGATCGCTGCTGCTGTCGATGCTGCGCGGTTTCGATGACGTCGACGTCGTCGGTGAGGCCGTGGACGGAGCCGCCGCCGTGGAACTGATCGAGCGCGAGAAACCCGATCTGGCGCTGCTCGATCTTCAAATGCCCGAAGTCGACGGCCTCGGTGTCGTGCGCCTGCTGAAACGTGGGTCGATGCCGATGATCGCCTTCGTGACCGCGTACGACGAGTACGCACTCCGCGCCTTCGAGCTGAATGCCGTCGACTATCTCCTCAAACCGGTCGATGCCGCGCGGCTGCGCGAAACGGTCAGCCGCGCCATCGACCGTCTCGACCGCGATGACGCCCGCGCCGCGGCGAAAAACGTCCGTTCCGCCGCCATGGCTCTCGAAGCGTCGACGGCCGCACCGTTGCGCCGCATCCCCGTCCGCCGCAAGAACGACATCCTGCTCATCAACGTCAGCGAAGTCGCCTCGATCATCGCAGACGGCGAGTTGCTCCACCTGACCACGATCAAAGGCGCGAAGCACACCATCTCCTATCGTCTGAAAGATCTCGAAGCCCGCCTCGACCGCGAAGAATTCATCCGTCTCAGCCGCGGAACGCTTGCAAACATCAACGCCATCACCAGCGCGACGCCGATGCCCGGCGGAACGTTCGTGCTGTTGCTGTCGAACGGACAGGAGCTCCAAACCAGCAGATTTCACTCGCGCCTCCTGCGCGAGCGTTTGCTGCGGTTGTGACGCGCATCGGCCCGTCGCCTCAGAACGTGTAGCGCACTCGCACCGCAAGCATGCGCGGGGGGATCACATGCGTCCCGCCGAACGTCGACAGGATGTTGTAAACGCCTTTCTTGTTCGTGGCGTTGAGAAGATCGGCCTGAATGCTGATCGGCACATGGTGCGACGCCAGGTCGGCGCCGAGGGAGAAATCGACGATCGTGCGCGGCTTGACGCGGTTCGGATCGAGATCGGTTCCTGAATTCACGCTGACGTACGGAGCGGCGAAGAAATTGTCCGGGTCGGCGAGCAACGCATCGGGATCGGCGCCGGTCACCAGACCTGAGTCGTAGCGGACGTTCGTCGCAACCCAGACGCCCGAATCGCCGAAGTCGAAGCTCAGCGCCCCCTGCGCCTGCAGCTTCTGATCGTGATCGATCAGGAACGGGCCGCCGGTGAGCGTATCGATCGCACCGGCGTCAAGAAAGAGTCCGCCGGTGAGAGGCGGCACGTACTCGGCGTGCGTGTGTCCGAGCGAAAGGAATCCGCGGAAGCCGGCTGTCTTCGCCAGATCGAGCCGCATATCCCATCCGTCCAGGTGACCGGCCTTGAAGGCCAGCGGAAAGACGATGCCGGTATTCTGAAACTGCGACTGATCGCCGGCAAAACGGGAGCGGCGGCGCCAGTAGTCGGCGTCGAAACGCACGCGGCTGCCGAGCGCCTGCTGAACGCCGAGGGTGATCGCGGTCTGACGTTCGGAATGGACGAGCAGATCACCGCCGCCGAGTGCCTCCGATTCCTGAACGGCCGGCGGCGCCAGCGCGGCCGCGGCAGCCGAGGATCCGAAGAGGATGTTCTCGTACTCGGGCGTGTAGAGAACCTTGTTGTAGGACGCGCGGAAAACAGTTTTCGTCGTTGGGATGAAGTACGCAACGCCAACGCGCGGCTGCGTCTCCGACTCGCTCAGCGGAATCGAGTTCCTGTCGTAGCGCACGCCGAGGTTCGCGGTCAGATTGCCGAACTTGATGTTGTCCTGGATGTAGGCGGCGTTGTACGTCCCCGTTTTGCTGCCGTTGAATGTGAAGAGATGGCCGCCGCGTGTGAGGTCATACGGCGCCAGGTTGGGGTTGAAGGCATCGGGAACGTCCGGGTCGTTGAGGGCGGGATCGGTGATGCCGAACGAGAACCTCTCCTTGATCGGATAACGCTTGAGATTGAGGCCGATCTTGACCTCGTTGGTGGAGTTCGTCCAACTGAAAGCTGGCGCGATGCCGTAGTTGTTGAGCGAGCGGTCCGAGGTGGCGATGACCGGGGTGTCGTTGGGCGTTCCGTCGAGCTTGAATTTCGAAAAACGGCCGAAGCCGACGAACTCGAAAACGGCAGTCTGCGAAAGGATGGTTTGCCAGCCGAGGTTGAAATTCTGGTCTGCGCTGCGCACGCGCTGGTTCTGACCGGCGGCTTCCTGCGTGTAGGTGTTGGGAACGTCGCGATGCGTTTCCCCGAGAAGCGCCGAGATGCGGAATGAGTTCCTCGAATCCGGCGACTGCGTATCGAGACGGAGGAAGCCGCGATAGGTATCGCCGTGATTGTGCAGGTTGTCGAAGTTGACCGGATCGAGAAAGCGATCGGACTTCGATCCGTTGATCGAGCCGAAGTAGCCGAAGGTCTGCGAGCCGCCGGCGACCGAGGCGCCTGTTTCGATCGTCGCGAATTTCGAGCCGCCGACAAGAACCTCGGTCTTCGGATCGCCCGCGCCGAGGCCCGATTTCGTGGTGAGGTTGATGACGGCGCCGACCTTCTCGCCGAATTCGGCGGGCACATTGCCGTAGATGATCTCGATACCCTGCGCGATGCCAGGATCGATCGAGTTGGAGAAGGTCACGCCCGTCTGATCGGAGATCGTCTGCCCGTCGACGACGTACTCGCTCTGGCTGTGCGCGCCCTGAAAGTGGAAGCGTCCGTTCTCGTCCTTCGCGAAGCCGGGCGTCGACGTGACGATCTGCTCCATCGCGCGCGAGGCCACCGCGGCCGGCGCCTTGGCGATGTACGACTTGTCGATATCGATATGACTTTGCGAGTTGTCCGTTTCGAGCTGCGCCGCCGGCGGCTCGGCGGTCACGTTGATCGACTCGGAGATCCCGGCCACTTTGAGAGTGATGGCCTCCTCAACCGGAATAGGCGAGTGGACGTCGACCGCAACATGCGACGGCTGAAAGCCCTGCACGTCGATGTGTAGCTCGTAAGGATTGTAAGGAACGTTGTTGAATACAAAGGAGCCATCGGCAGTCGTCGCGACATCCTCTTTGAATCCGGTGATGTCGTTCCGAAGCTGGACGAGGACGCCGGACATCGGCTTGTTGTCGAGCCCGAGGACTTTTCCGCGGACTACGCCGGCACTGGCGGCGAAGAGTGATGTCGTAAGAAAGGCAGCCGCCAGCAAAGAAAGGGCAAGTTGTTTCACGGTCGTTCTCCTGTAAGCGCGCAAGGCGCGGCAGCAGTAGACGCGGCCACAGAAACAGCCCGGAGGCTTTTTCAACGAGCGGCGGGAACAAGCTGGCGAGCCGCCTCAAAGCGGCGGTGAGTGTGCGGGTCCCCAGCCTCTTCGAAAAGTTCCCAGCCTCTTCAAAAAGGTCGGGGACCTCTTTCAAAAGGTCCAGAGCCTCTTCGAAAAGGTCTGGAGCCTCTTCGAAAAGGTCCAGAGCCTCTTCGAAAAGGTCTGGGACCTCTTCGAAAAGGTCTGGAGCCTCTTCGAAAAGGTCTGAAGCCTCTTCCAAAAGGTCCAGAGCCTCTTCAAAAAGGTCTGGAGCCTGGTAGTGGTCTAGTTTGACACGCCGTTTGTAACATGGCCGGAACTGGCCGGAAGTAGCCGGAACTGCGCGGACGGGCGACCAAGCAAGGGAATGCGGGGTCCGGTACGTTACGAGGACAACCAAACCGATCCGCCCTGATGAGGTGGCCGCTTTGCAGGCGACTCCCCGAGGCCGCAGCGATCCATATCTCGCGGTAGCGATTCCCGCGTACTACCTTGCCCGGGGAATCACTCGGCCAACTCCTGCCGGACACCCGCTGTTAGCCGCGAAGCCTAGTCTACGCCGCCTCCGCTTCCGACCACATATCCAGCGAGAGCATGTCGGCAGCCGTCCAACGATACTCCGTCAGGCCCGCCGCCATCGCTGGAGTCTGGCCCTTCAGCGATGCGTGCTTCCGGCAGAAGTTGTAGTAGACCATCGTCATCGCGAGCATGTGGCAGTGGTTCTCAAACTTCTTCGAGAACGCATTCGTAAGGCGAGTGAAGCGCCGATTTCCCATGCGAAGGGTGAGGTTCCAGCGTTCCATGAACGAGGTCGAAACGTGCTTCATGTCGGGCGTTCCGATCGCCGCCGTTTTCTCGATGGAGAGCAGGCGTCCCGGTGAGTACCTACTCGCTGCACTCTGCGGATTCATGCCCGGCTGCGGACTACTACTTCCGTAGGTTTTGACGACTTGGCCGAGGCTCGCATCACCCGGAGGGAAACTCTTCGCAACGGCGTCGATGTAGTACGCCAGACCATCGGAGGAGATTTGAAGTTGCTTCGACGACATGCGTGAGCGGAGGTCAGCAAGGAGCGCGTTGGCAGCCTCACTACTGCGGTTACTCGCGAGCCAAGAGATCATCAGCTTCGAGTCCGCGTCGAGCGCCGTCCACGTCCAAATCGAGCCGATTCCGATTGTGTCCTGTAGGTCGGCGGGAACGTTCTTCTGTTTCATACTGCAAAACGACCAGACCTCATCAAGTTGCACACGCGCGGATTCGAGGTCGCGCACGACGGAGTCATGGAAGCGCGCGCAGGCCGTGCCGACTTCGCGAATCAGACTAAGCACCGTCATCTTCGCCGCGCCCGTCATCCGGCAGGTGGAAGCGATGGAGTTGCCCTCGATCAGGGCCATGACGATGCGGGCGCGGGCGTCACTTGAGAGCTTGTTCATGCACAGTAATATATGCT
>JBAVBF010000347.1:0-7198 GCA_049586115.1 Thermoanaerobaculia bacterium
GCTCTACCCCGCGTGGATTCTCGTCTGCGCGTTGCTTTTTCTGGCGATGCAAAATCGCGAGGATCCGTCGCGGCGTCCGGGACGGATTCTCAGCAATGATGCCGCCGTCCGCGCGCTGGCGATCCTGCATCGTCCGGCATACGAAGCCGTTCACGTTGCGGGTGAAGGGAATCGATGGATCGTGCTCTGCGATCGCGTGCCGCACAGCGGACTCGAAGATGCGGTGGTCGTCGAGCTGGACTCAACGGACGGACATCTGTTGATGATTCGAAGAGTGAAGGGTGAAGAGTGAAAAAAGACCGCTGAACCCTTTCACTCTTCACCCTTCACTCTTTCACTTCATAATGTCCCGCCCCATGAAGCTAACGCCCATGCTCGAGCAGTACTTCGAGATCAAGCGCCAGGTTCCGGACGCGATCCTCTTCTACCGGCTCGGCGATTTCTACGAGATGTTCTTCGAGGACGCGGAGAAAGCCGCGCCGCTGCTCGACCTCGTCCTGACCGCACGCAACAAGGGGCAGGAGCACGAGGCGCCGATGTGCGGCGTGCCGTATCACTCGGCCGACGGCTACATCGCCAAGCTGATCCGCCACGGATTGCGCGTGGCCATCTGCGATCAGACCGAGGATGCCTCGGCGACGAAAGGGCTGGTGCGGCGCGAGATCGTTCGCATCGTCACGCCGGGGACGGCCACCGAGAGTTTCATCGTCGAGCGGGAGAGTTGTTATCTGGTTGCGTTGGGAGTGGGCAGTGGGGTGCCGGGTGCGGGAGCGAAGGCGGCGAGCGTTGGATCTCCGGCTTTTACCCCCACTCCCCACTTCCCACTTCCCACACCCATCGGCGCCGCCTATCTCGATGTCTCCACCGGCGATTTTTTTGTGACCACCTACGTCAATGCGGACGACGCGCGGCTGGCCGACGACATCGCCCGCTTCGCGCCGCGGGAGGCGATTTTTCCGCGCGAGATGGAGCTCCGGCTGGAGATTCCGTCGAATCCCGTCGAGCCGTCGTTGTTCGAGACCGCAGGCGCGCACGACTATCTGTCGAAACATTTCGGAACGCAGTCGCTGCGCGGATTCGGGCTCGAAGGCGACGACCCGCGCATCGGCGCGGCGGGCGCGGCGCTGCGCTACGCCTCGGCCAGCCACAAGCGTCCGCTCGATCACGTGCTCTCGTTGCGCGTCGACAACGAGGCGGATTTCCTCCAGCTCGACGCGGCCACACTCGCCAATCTGGAGATCCTCGACTCGCGCGACGCCACGCGTCCTCGCGCCTCGCTGTGGAGTGTCGTCAACGCAACCCGCTCGGCGATGGGCGGACGGATGCTGCGGCAATGGCTGACACGTCCGCTGAAAGTGCGCGATGCGATTTTCGACCGCCACGACGCCGTCGACGAACTGACGCGCTCACGCGCCATCCTCGAAGTGATGACGCAACGCCTGTCGAAGATCGCCGATCTCGAGCGGCTCGCATCGCGCGTCACGCTGCGCAGCGCCACGCCGCGCGAGTGTCTCGCGCTGGCCGACTCGCTGCTGATGGCCGACGACCTTCGGACCTCGATGGCTTCACTGAACGGGCCGCTATTGAAACGCTTGCGCGATGCGCTCGATCCGGTGCAGCCGGTGGTCGACCGCATCGCCGCGACGGTGGCCGACAACCCTCCGCTCAATCTCCGCGACGGCGGCGCCATCAAAGCGGGCGTCGACGCCGAGCTCGATGAATTGCGCGCCATCGCCCGCGACTCGAAATCGATCCTCGTCGAAATCGAAACACGTGAGCGCGAACGGACCGGCATCGGCTCGCTCAAAGTGCGCTTCAACTCCGTCTTCGGCTACTACATCGAAGTTTCCAAATCGAACGTCGCCAAAGTTCCCGACGACTACATCCGCAAGCAGACCCTCGTCAACGCGGAGCGCTACATCACGCCCGATCTGAAAGTGCTCGAGGAAAAGATCGTCGGCGCCGAGGGGAAGGCGATCGTCATCGAGGAGCGGCTGTATGGGGAGCTGCTCGAAAACGTCGCGAAGCTGACCGGCGCGATTCTGGCGACGGCGCGCGCGGTTGGCCAGGTCGATGCGCTCTCGTCGCTGGCCACGATCGCCGTGCGGCATCGTTACGTGCGCGCGTCGCTGTCCGAGACCGCGGAGATCTGCATCGAAGACGGCCGCCATCCGGTCATCGAGGTCATCGCCTCCGAACGCTTCATCCCCAATCACACTGACGTCGAGCGCGATCGCAACGGTATTCAGATCATTACCGGCCCGAACATGGGCGGCAAGTCGACGTATCTGCGGCAGGTCGCGCTGATCGTTCTGCTCAACCAGATCGGCAGCTTCGTTCCCGCATCGAAAGCGCGACTCGGCATCTTCGACCGCATCTTCACGCGCGTCGGTGCATCCGATCAGCTCGCGCGCGGCGAGTCGACCTTCATGGTCGAGATGCACGAGACCGCGAACATCCTCAACAACGCCACCGACCGCTCGCTGATCATCCTCGACGAAGTCGGCCGCGGCACGGCCACGTTCGACGGTCTTTCGCTGGCGTGGGCCATCATCGAATACATCCATGACACGCCCGCGCGCGGCGGCATCACGCTGTTCGCCACGCACTATCACGAGGTCACCGACCTGGCAAAGACGAAGCCGCGCGTCGCCAACTACAGCGTGGCGGTGAAGGAGTGGAACGAGCAGATCATCTTCCTGCGCAAAGTCGTCGAAGGCGCGGCCGACAAGAGCTATGGAATTCAGGTCGCGAAGCTGGCCGGCATCCCGCGCTCGATCACCGACCGCGCCCGCGAAATCCTGACCACGCTGGAACGAAAAGAGCGCGACGTCGTCGCCGAGACGCAGAAGCGCGTGACGCCGGTCGCGCAACTCTCCCTCTTCGGCGGCGCGCAACTCGAAGTGCTCGATGAACTGCGCGGACTGGCAATCGAGACGTTGTCGCCGATCGAAGCGCTGAACGTGCTCGACCGGATGCAGCGCAAAGTGCGGTAACACTGTCATCCTGAGCCGCCGCAGGACGGTCGAAGGACCCCCTGCGTGCTCGCCTCGTGCAGAGCCGCCGCCTGACCCTGACTGCCGCGTCGGGGGTCCTTCGACCGTCCTGCGGCGGCTCAGGATGACAGTGCTCAATTCACCGCCACCGCTTCCGGCTCCAGCGACAACTCCACCTTCCCATCTGCGTTCACATTGACGAACACGATGTCGCCCGGCTTGAACGAACCGTCGAGCAGCTTCATCGCCAGCGGATCGATGATCAGCTTTTGCAGCGCGCGCTTGAGCGGGCGGGCGCCGAACGCGGGGTCGTAGCCTTCCTTCGCCAGCTGCTCCTTCGCGTGATCGCTGATCTCGATCGACAGGCCGCGGTCGCCGATCAGCTTCGCCAGTTTGCGGAGCTGGATCTCGATGATCCGCTTGATGTGCTGCATGTCGAGCGCGTGGAAGATGACTACGTCGTCGATGCGGTTGAGGAACTCCGGCCGGAAGTGCTTGTGCAGCTCTTCCTCGACCTTGCGCTCCATCTCCGCTTCCTGCTGCGGCGTCTGCATCGACTTCTGATACTCGAAGATGTACTGCGCGCCGACGTTCGACGTCATGATGATGACCGTGTTCTTGAAGTTGACTTCGCGCCCCTTCGAATCGGTCAGCCGCCCGTCATCGAGGACCTGCAGCATCACGTTGAACACCTCGGGATGCGCTTTCTCGATCTCGTCGAAGAGCACGACGGCGTACGGCCGCCGGCGGATCGCTTCGGTGAGCTGCCCGCCTTCCTCGTAGCCGACGTATCCTGGCGGCGCGCCGATCAGACGCGCGACGGCGTGGCGCTCCATGTACTCCGACATGTCGATGCGAACCATGGCGTTTTCGTCGTCGAATAGAAACTCCGCCAGCGCGCGTGCCAGCTCGGTCTTGCCGACGCCGGTCGGTCCCATGAAGATGAACGAGCCGATAGGACGGTTCGGATCCTTCAGACCCGCGCGCGAACGGCGCACGGCGCTCGAGACCGCAGCGACCGCCTCCTCCTGACCGACCACGCGCTTGCGGAGGTTGTCCTCCATCTTCACGAGCTTCTGGATTTCGGACTCCATCATTCGCGTCACCGGCACGCCGGTCCATTTCGACACGATCTCGGCGATGTCCTCGTCGGTCACTTCCTCGCGCAGCAGCGCGCCCGACTTCTGCATCTCGCCGAGTTTCGATGACAGACCTTCGAGCTGCTGATTGATCTGCGGCAACGCGCCGTAACGCAGCTCCGCCGCTTTGTTCAGATCGCCCTGGCGCTCGGCCGCGTTCGCAGCTTCGCGCGTCTCCTCGAGCTTCTTCTTCAGCTCATTGATCTGCGTGATCACGCCCTTCTCGTTTTCCCACTGTGTTCGAAGCGTGCTGATTTTTTCCTGCAGCTCGCTGATCTCGCTGTCGATCTCGCCGAGGCGCTGTTTGGAGATGGGGTTGTCCTCGCGGGAGAGTGCTTGCTTCTCGATCTGCAGCTGCGTCATGCGGCGCGACAGCTCATCGATCTCCTGCGGCATCGACGTCAGCTCGATGCGCAACTTCGACGCGGCTTCGTCGATCAGATCGATCGCCTTGTCGGGAAGAAAACGGTCGGTGATGTAGCGATGCGACAGCGTGGCCGCGGCGACGATGGCCGAGTCCTGAATCTTCACGCCGTGATGCACTTCGTAGCGCTCTTTCAGGCCGCGCAGAATCGCGATCGTGTCCTCGACGGTCGGCTCGCCGACGAAGACCGGCTGGAAGCGCCGCTCCAGCGCGGCGTCCTTCTCGATGTGTTTCTGATACTCGTTCAGCGTCGTCGCGCCGATCGCGCGCAGTTCGCCGCGCGCCAGCGCCGGCTTGAGCATGTTCGAGGCGTCCATCGCCCCTTCCGCGGCTCCGGCGCCGATGAGCGTGTGCAACTCGTCGATGAAGAGGATGACGTCGCCCTCACTCTCCTCGACTTCCTTGATGACCGCCTTCAGACGATCTTCGAACTCGCCGCGGTATTTCGCGCCGGCGATCATCGCGCCGAGGTCGAGCGCGACCACGCGCTTGTTTTTGAGGCCCTCGGGGACATCGCCTTCCATGATGCGGCGGGCCAGACCTTCGACGATCGCGGTCTTGCCGACACCCGGCTCGCCGATGAGCACCGGATTGTTTTTTGTGCGGCGCGAGAGCACCTGAATCACGCGGCGGATTTCTTCATCGCGTCCGATGACCGGATCGAGCTTGCCGCGGCGCGCCAGTTGCGTCAGGTCGCGTGCGTAGCGTTCCAGCGCCTGGTACTTCGCCTCGGGATTCTGATCGGTGACGCGCTGCGTTCCGCGCACCGACTGCAGCGCCTTTAAAAGCGCGTCGGGAACGGCTCCGTGCCGCGCCAGGATCTTCGCCGCCGTCGACTCCTTCGTCTGCGCGATCGCGAGCAGAAAGTGCTCGGTCGAAACGTACTCATCGTTGAACTGCGTGGCCGCAGTGAAGGCGGCGTCGAAGACTTTGCGGAGAGTTGATCCGATCATCGGCTCGGCCGAGGCGCCGCCGACGCGCGAGTATTTCGCGACCTCAGCAGCCACCTCGGTCTCGATCTGTCCCGGCTGTAAGCCGAGCTTGGTCAGAATCGGAACGACGATCCCGCCCTCCTGCCGAAGCAGCGCGATGAGCAGGTGTTCGGGCGTGAACTCGGGGTTCCCGGCGCCACGCGCAAGGTTCTGCGCCTCGGAGACGGCCTCTTGCGCCTTGACTGTAAGCTTGTTGAAATTCATAGGATTACCTCACATTGAGTCTCTTGGACTCAGATCGTAAACGGCCAAGACTTCCGACTCATTCCGGCGTGCAAGAAGAGCGCGCGGTCTGGGTCAGTGGACGTTTTCGGAGGGATTGGCGGGCGCCTCGGCCGAGCGCTGCTTCCACTCGTTCGCCCGCTTGCGGCGCTTGAGCCAGAGCCGGACCATCATCATCATCAGGACGCCGAGGAGGACGAGGATGGCGATCGCAGCGGCTAAGACGATGTTCTTCTCCATCTTTGTGCGATGCGGCAGCGCGTCGAGACCGGCGATCAGAAAGTAGGTGAAGCCGACCGCCGAGGCGATGGAGAGACGGCGGACGCTGTGCTCCGTCTCGAAAGTCTCGAACTCGTTCAGCGCGAGCTCCTCGCGCTTCTTCCAGGCGTGGCGGTAGAGCAGCGTGAAGACCACCATCACGCCGGCAAAGCCCGCACCGAAGATCGCGAAAATCAGCGGTTTGTGCTCGGGCAGCACCACCATCTCGATCCCGTGCGCGGTGGCGATGGTCTGTTTCATCCGCGGATCGGTGAGCATCACGTTGAAGAGGAACTTCAGCGGATAGACGAAGAACAGCACCATAAACAGCAGGACGAGATTGAGAACCACGGTCACGCGATCTTCCAGACCGTAGCGCCGGAAGAAGGTGAACTGCGAGTACCAAAGCCCCGCCAGCATCAGGAAGGTGATGACGAACGCGCCGAAGCCACGCATCGTGGCCAGCAGTTCGCCGGAAGTCCGCGGCACTTCCAGCGACACGATCAGCAGCGTGACGGCGAAGCCGAACACGGCGTCGCTGAACCCTTCCACACGTGTGATCTCGTGACTGCGCCAGCGAAAGCCGTCGACCGGATCGTGATGCATGAGTTTGTCGCGCAGCATGGGAGGGGATTGTAGACGGGTGCACTAGCGGTTGGCGTAGACTGAGGTGCGTATGAGCAAGGTTTTGAAAGCGGAATACGACAATGCGACGCCGACGCTCCATCGTGAGAAAAGTTCGATGAGCGTCGAACGTGCGAAGCCGAAGAAGCCGTGGGCACACCTGGAAAACATCTTGACCGGCGAGGACGCCGAGAGCTTCGGGCGCGCCATTGAGGAAGCGTTTCCCATCGAGCCGGTCAGGAAGTGAGCGAACGGCTTGCATTGGATACTGACGCTGCGGTCGACTTCATACGCGACGATCGAAAGACGCCGCCCCCAATCAGCCGTGTTGAGCAGATCGTTCTTCCGGTAACCGTCGTGGGCGAGCTCTTTCAGGGCGCCGAATCCAGCTACGACCTGAGCGAAATCGAGGTGTGATCGAGGCTCTGCTGGATCAGTGGCAGACGTTGCTTCCGACGATCGAGACGGCACGCATTTATGGTCGGATTCGTACTGCCGTGTTCCATCGGAGGAACAACTTATCCGTTTCGAAGAGAAATGACC
>JBAVBF010000348.1:0-10106 GCA_049586115.1 Thermoanaerobaculia bacterium
GCAGGAGGCGCTGCTGGCGGAGACGGGACAACGTACGGTCGCCGCGGCGATCGCGGAGTCGGACGATGGATCGCTGCTCAATGACCTGTCCGCCGCACTGTCGAACCGTGCCATCGCGAAAGGTCGCGCACTTCCCGACGCGGTCGAAGCGGTTCGCTGCGCCGACCGCGCCTTGCAGATCGGACGTTCACCGGAAGCCATGTGGAATCGCGCCATCGCCGTAGAAGCGCTCAATGGCCGCGGTCACGCCATGACGGCGTGGCACGACTACCTGGCGATGGATGAAACCTCGGGCTGGGCGGCGGAAGCGCGCAAGCGAATCGCGGAGGATTGATGTGAACTACGCGTTCGCGAATGCGTTCCGCGTCAGATTCACGTGACCTTTGTCCGTCACCACGACGTCATCCTCGATCCGGATCCCGCCGAACTTGCGGAACTCGTCGACCTTCGTCCAGTTCACGTACCTCGCGTTGTCGCCTGCTTGTAAGTCCGCGAGCAGCGACTCGATGAAGTAGAGGCCTGGCTCGATGGTGAAAACCATGCGCGGATCGATGATGCGCGTCAGCCGCAGGTAGGGATGTCCCTCCGGTTTGGCGATGATGCAGCCGGCGCGATCCTGGTGGAATCCGGCCACATCGTGAACCTGCAGGCCGAGGAAGTGCCCGACGCCGTGCGGGAAAAACGCGCAGCTGATGCGCTTCTCCACGATGCCGTCCGCATCGAGACCGTGCACGAATTCGAAGTCGGCAAGGATCGTCGCCACCCCTTTGTGCGCGGCCATGTGGATGTCGATGTAGTTGACGCCCGGCCTGGCCATCGTGCAGAGGTTCTGCTGCATCGCATCCATCGCCGCGATCAATTGCGCGAACTCGCCCTTTTCGTCGCGCGCGTAGGTTCGCGTGATGTCGGACGCATATCCGTGGTACTGCGCGCCGGCGTCGATGAGGAATGAGTAGCGAAGATCGCCCGGCTGCTCGCGAATGTGATTGAGGTAGTGCAGCACCGAGGCGTTTTCATTCAGCGCGATGATGTTGCCGTACGGCAGCTCCTCCTCGGCCTGGCTGGAGTGAAGGAGAAAGTCGATGTGGATTTCAAACTCCGACTTTCCTTCGCGAAACGCCTTCGCGGCCGCGCGATGTCCGCGCACGCCGCGAACGTTGGCCTCGGTCAGACAGGCGATCTCGTAGTCCGTTTTCCACGACCGCTCGAAGTGCAGTGCGTTGAGCAACGCCTCGGGATTCGCATCGCCGCCGTGCAGCTCATTGGACTCTCCAACGAACGCGCTACGGCCATCTTTCGGAAAATGCTCCTTCGCTTTTTCAGGAGTATCGATGACGCGGATATCGAAGTGATCGGTCCAATATCCCTTGGGCGCCGAGGCCGGCTTGTACCAGTAATCAACGGGCTGGTAATACACGAGGCGCGGTTTCTGGCCCGGCGTATAGACGATGAAGCAATGCGGATTGTCGACGACCGGCACCCACGCCTTGAAATGCGGATTGACCTTGAACGGATAGTACGTGTCGTCGAGAAACTGAATATGAATCTCGCCGCCGAAGATGATGATGTGGTCATACCCCGTTTCGGCCAGCGCCTTGTCGTGGCGTTTTTTGACGGTCTCGAGATGCTGCGGATAGAGCTCGGCGAAGCGATCGTTCATGGGGCGAATCATAGCGAGGTTGGGGTCGATCAGCGTCGGCATTGCAACGCCGAGGTATCATTTTCGCGAATGACGGAACTGGCGCTGCGATCGGCGACGTACGAGGACTTGCTGAAGGTTCCGGATCACCTCGTCGCCGAATTGATCGACGGCGAGCTGTACACCTCGCCGCGACCCGCTTCGCGACATGCGCGAGCGAGCAGCGTTCTTGGTATGAAAATCGGTCCCTCATTCGACAGCGGCGACGGAGGGCCCGGCGGCTGGTGGATCATCGATGAACCCGAACTGCATCTCGGCGCTAACGCCATCGTTCCCGATCTCGCGGGTTGGCGTCGCGAACGAATGCCGGTTTTCCCCGATGCGGCGGTATTCGATCTCGCTCCCGACTGGTTGTGCGAAGTGCAGTCGCCGAGCACCGCGCGCATCGATCGAGTGAAGAAACTGCCGATCTACAGGGAGCATCAGGTCCAGCATGTCTGGCTGGTCGATCCTATCGATCAAACGCTCGAGGTCCTGCGGCTCGAGAACGGCCGATGGGTCGTCGCCGGCAACTACGGCGGGGATGACGTCGTGCGCGCGGAACCATTCGAAGCGGTCGAGATCGATCTGCGCGGGTTGTGGATCTAATCGCGCAATACGCGCTGCAGAAACGTCCGAACCACAGCCATTGACTCCGCCGTCACGTGATGTCCCATGGGGAACTCGTGGTACTCCGGCGTGACGCCATTCTCTTCGAGTACGAGCCGCGTTCGCTGCGCGCCCCATAGCGGGATCATGTCGTCCTCGGTGCCGTGAACGATGAGCACCGGCAGCGTGCGCAGCGGCGGCTGTCCCGCTTCGTAGATCGCGCCGCTCATGCAGACGATGCCTGCGATTTTCTGCTTGGTCCTGAACCCGGCGTCGATGGCCATCATCCCGCCCTGCGAGAATCCGGCGATTACGATCTTTCCCTCGGGCGTGGGATAGCGCGCAACGAGTTCGTCGATCAACGTCAACAGCTTCTCCCGCGACTGCACGATCGAATCGCCCTCCGGCGGCCAGCCGTCGAACCACGAGTAGCCGAACGAATAACCCGGCATCGGCTCGAACTTCTTCGGCGCATTCGCGAAGACGAAGCGATAGCCGTCATCGATCATCGGCGCGAGGTCGGCGAGGTCGTTCGCATCCGCGCCGCGCCCGTGCATGACGACGACGAGCGGCAACGGCGCATCGTCGCGTTTGCCGCTGGGAAGGTTGAGCACGTACTTAAGCGAGAGATCGTCGTGGCTGGTCACGGTCATGAGGCGGCGGATTGTAAGCAGGGATGGCGTAAAATGCGCGTTTTCCTAGGAGAACTCGTGCATATCAACGACCTGCTGAAAATTGCCGCCGAACGGCGCGCGTCGGACCTTCACATCAAAGTGGGGTCGCATCCGGTCATCCGCGTCGATGGCGAACTGTTGCCGCTGGTGGAGCTCAAGCGGCTGATGCAGGAAGACACGATCGCGATGGCTTTCTCGATCATGTCGTCGCGGCAGAAAGAAAAATTCAAGAACAACTACGAGATCGACATCGCCTACTCGGTTCCCGGCCTGGGGCGTTTCCGCTGCAACATTTTTCAGCAACGTGGGACGGTGGGCATGGTCCTGCGCGTCATCCCGGTCAAGATCTTGTCGATTCGCGAGCTGATGCTGCCGGTAGTTCTGGAGAAGATCGCCGAGGAACGGCGGGGACTGATTCTCTGCACCGGCACGACGGGTTCGGGCAAGTCGACCACGCTCGCGGCGATGATCGACTACATCAACGGGCATCGCACGGAACACATCATGACGGTCGAGGATCCGATCGAGTTCCTGCACCGCGACAAGAAATCGATCGTGAATCAGCGCGAGATCGAAGTCGATACGAAGTCGTTTTCGCAGGCGCTGCGATCGGCGCTGCGCCAGGATCCCGACGTCATCCTGGTCGGTGAAATGCGCGACTACGAGACGATCGAAACCGCGCTCACCGCCGCCGAGACGGGACACCTCGTGCTGTCGACGCTGCATACGATGGACGCGACCGAGACCATCAACCGCATCATCTCCGTCTTCCCGCCGCACCAGCAGAAACAGATTCGCCTGCAGCTCGCCGCCGTGCTGAAGGCCGTCGTCTCGCTGCGCCTCCTGCCGCGCGCGGACGGACTTGGACGCGTTCCCGCGGCCGAGGTGTTGATCTCGACGGCGTTCATCCGCGATTGCATCGAGAACAAAGAAAAAACGAAGCTGATCAAGGATGCGATCGGCCAGGGCACCTCGCAATACGGCATGCAGACCTTCGATCAGTCGCTCTACGTGCTGTACAAAAACGGCCTCATCACGCTCGACGAAGCGCTGCGCCGCGCCTCGAACCCGGACGAGTTCCGCCTTAAACTGCAAGGCATCCAGTCGACTTCGGACATGGCTCGCGAAGAGATGGAGCAGGGTCTTACGGTCTCCGGCGAAGGCGATCCATTCGCCGACGAGTCTCCCTTCGATTTCTCGAACACGGTGTAAGACGGTTTCACGCGGAGCACCCGGAGAGGCGGAGTACGCGAAGGTTTTCTCCGCCTCTCCGTGTACGCCGCGTGAAACCGTCCTCTTTCGTTAAACTCGCATCGTGCCGGACGACCTCGAACGCTGCTACATCGCCGGGCTTCGCATCCTCAACTACCGCTTCAACAGCGAGGCGGAACTGCGCGCGAAACTCGATCGCAAGGAGTTCGCGCGCGATGCGATCGATGCGGCGATCGAACGGTTGCGCCGCGAGAAGTGGCTCGATGACGGACGTTTCGCCGCCGCATTCGTGCGCACGCGCCTGCGCAAAGGCATCGGACGTCTGCGCATCAAACGCGAGCTGATCGCGGCGGGAGTTGAGAGTGCGACGATTGCGCAAGCGCTGGACATCCCCGATCACGACGACCGCGCCGCGGCAATCACGTCGGCGCGAAAGCGTTTGGCCGTCCTCCGCCGCCGCGACGATGATGACGCGATCCGCCAGAAGCTCATCGCGTACCTCTTCCGTCAAGGCTACGACAGCGGCGTGGCCATGGACGTCGTCCGCGAAGCGATGAGCAAATCGTGATCCGCGGATAGAGAGAATTGCCCGCAGGAGCGACGCTGTTACGATCCTCCCAATGCTTACCACCAACGACATTCGCAAACAGTTTCTCGAGTACTTCGAGAAGAACGGGCATCGCCAGGTCACCAGCTCGTCGCTCGTGCCGGCGGGCGATCCGACGCTCCTCTTCACGAACGCCGGGATGAATCAGTTCAAGGACGTCTTCCTCGGGCGCGAGCCGCGCGATTACAACCGCGCCACGACCTCGCAGAAATGCGTGCGCGCCGGCGGCAAGCACAACGACCTGGAGAACGTCGGCCGCACCGCGCGCCATCACACGTTCTTCGAGATGCTCGGGAACTTCTCCTTCGGCGATTACTTCAAGGAAGGCGGCATCAAGTTCGCGTGGGACCTCATCGTCAACGTCTGGGGCCTTGAAGTCGAGCGGCTCTGGTTCAGCGTCTTCGAAGGCGGCGACGGCGTTCCCGCGGACGAAGAGGCGGCGGCGCTATGGGTCAAGGCCGGCGCGTCGCCCGACCGCGTGCTGCGCTTCGGCAAGAAGGACAATTTCTGGTCGATGGGCGATACCGGTCCCTGCGGACCGTGCTCGGAGATTCACTACTTCCGCGGCGACGATCTGTCGCAGAACGTGGCGGCGCTCGTCAACGGCGAAGGCGACGACACGATGGAGATCTGGAACCTGGTCTTCATGCAGTACGACCGCAGCGCGGATGGTGTTCTCACGCCGTTGCCGGCGCCGTCAGTCGATACGGGGATGGGACTGGAGCGGATTGCCAGCGTGCTCCAGAACGCTGCAACGAACTACGACATCGATGCGTTTGCGCCGATCATGCGCCGCATTGAAACGGTGACCGGCCACAAGTACGCGGGCGACATGGAGAGCGAGCTCGATACGGCGGTGCGCGTGCTCTGCGATCACTCGCGCGCGGCGACGTTCCTCATCAGCGACGGCGTCATTCCGGCGAACGAAGGGCGCGGCTACGTGCTGCGCCGCATCATCCGGCGCGCGATCCGTTTCGGGCGCAAGTTCGAAACGCACGTGGCGTTGTCGCAGGTCGTCGATGACGTGATTGCATCGATGGGCGATGCGTATCCCGAATTGAAAAATCGCCGCGAAGCGGTACTGCAGACGTTGCGGTCAGAAGAAGAGCGTTTCTCGCGCACGCTCAGCTCCGGCATGGAACGCGTCGGTGCGGCGCTCGACGCCGTCCGCGCGCGCGGCGAGCGCGTCCTAGGTGGCGAGGAGTTGTTCCGGCTCTACGACACCTTCGGCATCCCGGTCGACCTGATCGCCGAGCTGGCCGAGGACGAAGGCGTCACGCTTGACCGCGAAGGCTTCGAGACAATGATGAGCGCCGCGAAAGCGAAGGCGAAAGCGGGCTCGAAGTTTCAGATGTCCGCTGGCGCCGAGGTCTTTGCGCCGATCGCGGAGAAGACCGGCCCGGTCGAGTTCGTTGGCTATGATCAATATGTTGACGTTCCCTCGTCCGTGAAGGCGATCGTCATTGCCGGCAAGGAGCAGGACGCCATTCATCACGGCTCGGAAGGCGAAGTCGTGATCTCCCCGACGCCGTTCTACGCGGAGTCCGGCGGCCAGATCGGCGACAGCGGCACGCTCGAATGGGATGGCGGGCGGGCCACGGTGCTCGACACGCAGAAGCCGGTCGGCGATCTCGTCGTCTCGCGCGTCCGCGTCGACGAAGGACATCTGACTCTGCACGCGAGCGTTCGCGCATCCGTGCCGGTGCCGACGCGCCTCGACACCACCGCCAATCACACCGCCACGCATCTTCTGCACAAAGCGCTGAAGGATGTTCTGGGCGAGACCGTGCAGCAGGCCGGTTCGCTCGTCGCGCCCGATCGCCTGCGCTTCGACTACACCTATCACCAGGCGCCCTCGGACGAGCAATTGCAACGCGTCGAGGAGATCGTCAACGACAAGATCCGCGAGAATCTCGAGGTCACGAAGACGGTCATGCCGATCGCCGAGGCGAAGAAGACCGGCGCTGTGGCGATGTTCGGCGAGAAGTACGGCGAGAACGTACGCATCGTGACCGCCGGCGATTTTTCGCGTGAATTCTGCGGCGGCTGCCACGTCAACCGCACCGGCGACATCGGTCTGTTCAAGATCATCAGCGACCGTTCGCTGGCGGCCGGAGTTCGCCGCATGGAAGCGCTGACCGGCCGCGGTGCGCTCGCCGAATTCCGCAAGTACGCCGGCGCCGCGCACGAGATTCAGCAACAACTCAACGTCCGCCTCGAAGACGTTCCCGCACAACTGCGCACCATGCAGGAACGGCAGAAGGCGATGGAGAAGGAGCTCAAGCAGCTCAAGTTGAAGGCTGCCGGCGGCGGCGCAACAACCTCAACGTCCTCCGACGAATCGCAGGACATCGACGGCGTCCGTCTCATCGCCCGCCGCATCGACGACATCAGCGGCGGCGACCTACGCAATCTCGCCGACACCTTCCGCTCGAAACTGAAATCCGGCGTCGTCGTCCTCGGATCGGTCACCGACAGCAAAGTCACGCTCCTCACCGCGGTGACGAAGGATCTTCTCGATCGCGTCAACGCGAATGCGCTGATCAACAAACTCGCCCCGATCGTCGGCGGCAAAGGCGGCGGTAAGCCGGATTTGGCGCAAGCCGGCGGCAAAGATCCTGGCAAGCTAAACGAAGCAATTGACCACGCGCCGCAAGCGCTGCGCGAGGTGCTGGGAGGGTAGCGTTTGGGGTTGGGCTTCTCAAGTCTCCCGAGCCTCACAAGCACAGACAGTGTCTGTGCCACACACGCTCTCGCCTGCATCGGCATTCGTCAAGTACAACGAAGCCATGTGGCACAGACACTCAGTCTGTGCTTTGGCAAGGTCAGTAGTTGAAGTTGTGTAACGATGTTCGTGATGAGCATCGACATGTCGCCGGCCGCAGTCACGCTTCGTATTCGACGCGTTTCGCAACTTCGGAATCTCTGCCTCCGTCTGGCGAAAGCCGGCGCCGAGGCGCGGAAGAACGGCCAGTTGCCGCCGCTCACACCGTCCACCTCCAGGGCTTCCTCGGATCGCTGACCGGACGGAAGGCGTCCGGAAAGTGCGTGACGACGAAGCGCCAGCCGGTCCAGAAGAGCGAGACGATGTCGTGGCGCACTTCGCCGGCATGCGGATGACGCGTCAGGTACTGGTCGGCCAGTGTGATGAGCTTCAGCGTTTTGCGGCGGTCGACGGCATCGACTCCGTATCCGGCCCTCAGGCTCTGACGCGCTTTGACTTCGACGAACACAAGCAGGCGTCCGCGACGCACGACGAGATCGATTTCGCCAGCCCGCAAGTGCACATTGCGCGCGACGATGCGGTATCCGCGCAGCCGATAGAACCGCGCCGCGCGCCGTTCGCCGCGTCGTCCGAGTTTTCGCGAAGCCATTCGCATCCGCCGAGGATCCCTCGGATTTTGCGAAATGCACGAAGTTCTACTGTGCGTAGTGCGAGGGGAACGGTTTCACGCGGAGAGGCGGAGAGCGCGGAGATCAGCCTTTCTCCGCCTCTCCGCGCCGCTCTCTACTTCCTGTGGAAGTGCTTTTCGATGTCGAGGTGGCGGATGTCGACGATGATCGGGCGGCCGTGGGGGCAGGCGTAGGGGTTGGAGGAGTCGAGCAGTTCGGCGGTCAGGCGGGCCATCTCTTCGCGGCCGAGCGGACGATGAACTTTGATCGCAGCCTGGCAGGCCAGCGAGGCGCAGACTTTTTCGCGGACGTGCAGGACGTGCGAGCGGTCGTCGAGCGAGGCGTCGATCAGTTTGCGGAGGAAGGCGTCGACGTCGTTCTTCACTAACTCCGGAGGCACCGCGGCGATCGCGAACGAGTTGCCGGAGAAGCGTTCCATTTCGAATCCGACGGCGTGCAGCTCGGCGAGATGCGACTCGAGCACCGCACTTTCGGCGGCGCCGCTTTCGTAGAGGATCGGCGTCAGGAGTTGTTGCGTAACCGGCTTCTGTCCCGCCGCGCGGTCGAAGTAGCGGTCGTAGAGGACTCGTTCGTGGGCGACATGCTGATCGATCAGTCGCAGGCCGGTGGGCGTGTCGATGACGATGTAGCTGAGGCGGTACTGGCCGATGACGCGTCCCTGCAGATCGCCAAGGCGCGGCTCGTGATTGGCGGTGAGCGGAGCGTCGATGGTGGCTGTCTGCTCGCGCAACGGCGGCTGAACGACGCTCTGTTTTTGAAAGAGCGGCGTGAACTCGGGGCGGTATCCGGTCGCCGCGCCATCGAAACGATTCGGCGCGAAGAGTTGCTGCGGCGGAGGCGCCGAGGGCGCGGCGGGCTGCAGAAGTTGTGACCCTTCCTCCGCGCCGCCGAGGGCGCGTTTGATGCCTTGCTCGACGGCGACGTGGACCGCGCCGGAGTCGCGGAACCGGACTTCAGTCTTGGCGGGATGGACATTCACATCGACCAGTTCCGGCTCGATCTCGACGAACAACACGATGGCGGGATGGCCGTCGAAGTCGAACGCATCGGCACCTCGGCTTGCGGCGTGCGTGAGCACTTTGTCCTTCACCAGCCGGCCGTTGACGAAGAAGTATTGGTTGCGGCGGCTGCCGAAACGAAGTCCGCGCGTGACGTAGCCGGCGGCGTGGACGGCGCCGATGGTCATGTCGACTTCTTCGAGAAACTTCCCGCCGTCGTCGCCGATGATCTGCGCGACGCGTTCGCGCATCGTGGCGGCCGGCGGGAGATCGATGACGGTGCGGCCGTTGTGCTCGACGCGGAACGCGCGCGACGGCAGCGGCAGCGCGTACGACGAAACGATTGTGACGATGGAGCGGTACTCGGCATCCGCGGACTTGAGAAACTTGCGCCGGGCGGGGACGTTTTCGAACAGCTCGCGCACGGTGATCGTGGTGCCGCGGTCGCGCGCGGCGGGACGCGACGTGCGCGTGCCGGTGAGCGGATCGCATTCGATTTCGATGGCGGCGTCGGCGGTGCCGTCGCACGTGGTCAGCGTGAATCGCGACACGCTGGCGATCGACGGCAACGCTTCACCGCGGAAACCGAGGGTGCGTACTTGCGCGAGATCGTCGAAGCCGGCGATTTTCGACGTGGCGTGGCGTTCCAGCGCGAGGAGGGCGTCGTCGTGGCTCATGCCGGAGCCGTTGTCGCGGACTTCAATCAGTTTCTTGCCGCCGTTTTCCAGAAGGACGTCGATGACGGTCGCGCCGGCATCGATGGCGTTTTCGACGAGCTCCTTGACCACCGAGGCCGGGCGCTCCACGACCTCGCCGGCAGCGATCTGATTGATCAGATCGGAGGGAAGAAGGCGGATGCGCGGCACGGGAGGGATTATCTGCGAAGCGTAGTGCGGGCGTCTCGCCTGCATCCG
>JBAVBF010000349.1:0-13056 GCA_049586115.1 Thermoanaerobaculia bacterium
GGTCTGGACCATGAATCCGATGATCCAGGCCTCGCCGGACCTTCTGCTGTTCGCCAGCAATCCGTTCGTGCGCGGCTTCGTCTCCGGCTTCGGCGTCGTTCACCTTCTCATCGGGATCAAAGACATCCTGCGCTTCGCCTCGGAACGCCGTGAGAGGCAGGCCGACTAGGTGGCGCCGCGCCGCAAGGTTCTGTCGTACTTCATCCCGCTGATCCTCAGCGCGATTCTGTTCGGCGCATTTTTCGCGCTCGGTTACTTCCCGAAGAAGCCGCTGAACCTCGGCGTCTACCACCAGCCTGTCTCGAACGCGCTGCACTTCTTCGCCTGGATCACACTGATCATCTTCGTCGTTCGCGTCGTCGATGCCTTTATCTTCGATGTTGTGATTTCGCGACGGCGCAACGTCGTCGCTCCCCAACTGTTGCGGCAGATCGTATCGATCGCTATTTATCTGCTCCTCGGCGCGAGCGCTCTCAAGATCCTCTTTGATTACGACGTCAAGACCGCGCTCACCGGCGGTGCCGTAATCGCTGCCGTCATCGGTCTGGCGCTGCAGGACACCCTGGGCAATCTGTTCAGTGGCATTGCCCTGCACATGGAAGGCGCGTTCGACGTCGGCGACGTCCTTCACTCCGGCGAGTATTCCGGCGTCGTCGAAAGTGTGAGCTGGCGCGCGACGCGGATGCGCGGATTCAACAATCAGACGCTCGTTCTCCCGAACTCCGTCATCGCCCGCGAACGCCTGGAAGTTTTCCCTCACGGCAATCTCAACGCGCGCGTCCTGCAGCTCGGCATCGACTACAACGTCGCGCCGTCGACGGTGATCGAGATCGTCAGCCAGGCGGCCGCGCACGTGGATGGCGTCGCGCGCGAGCTGCCGTGTTTCACGCGCGTGGGCGCGTTCGCCGATTCATCCGTGATCTACGAAATCAAATACCACACGCGCGACTACGCGAAGCGCGACCGCATCGACGCCGACATCCGCAAAGCGGTGTGGTACGCGCTGCACCGCAACAAGATCGGCTTCGCCACGCCGGTGCGTGCCTTTCAGACCTACACGCCGCCGGAGACGCGCCACGAGGTTGCGCGCGAGGAGGTTCTGTCCCGGCTCCGCGAAGTGGACATTCTCTCTCCGCTATCCGAGGAGTCGCGGCAGACGATCGCGGCCGGGACGCGCGTGCATTTTTATTCGAAGGGCGAAACGATCCTTCGCCACGCGGCCGCCGGCGACTCGATGTTCGTCGTCCACTCCGGCACCGCCTCGGTGCGCCTTCCCGACGATTCGGATCAGGGCTGGCACGAGGTAGCCCAGCTCGGCGCCGGTACCGTCTTCGGCGAGATGGCCCTCCTCACCGGCGAAACCCGAACCGCGGATGTCGTCGCCGTCACCGACGTCACCGCTCTCGAAATCGGCAAGGACGCGCTCCAGCCGATCCTCACCGGTCACCCGAATCTCGTCGAAGCGATGACCGCCAAAGTCATCCAGCGCAAAGGCCACCTCGACGCCATCCGCAGCGGCGAACCCGAGGAAGAGGAACAGACGATCGTGTCGCGCGTGCGGGCGTGGTTCGGGTTGTGAGTCACCCATGAAGCGCCTGCTCATCGTTGAAGACAAAGAGTCGCTTGCGCACATGTTGCGCGAGACCGTCGAGGCGGAGGGACTCGAGGCGGACGTTGCGCGCGATGGGCGCGAGGCGATGACGCGGATCGCGTCGGGCCAGCGCTACTTCGCGGTCCTCACTGATTTGCGCATGCCTGGTGCGGACGGCATCGCGGTTTTGCGGCAGGTCAAAGAGAGCGATCCCGATTGTCCGGTCATCGTCATGACGGCGTTCGGCACGATCGAGAATGCGGTCGAGGCGATGAAGCTCGGCGCGTACGACTTCGTGCAGAAACCGGTCGACGTCGATCATCTGCTCCTGCTGCTGCGGCGCTGCCGTGAAATTCGCGAGCTGCGCTACGAGAACATCCTGCTCAAGGACGAGTTCCGGCAGCGGTACCGGCTTCCCGCGATCGTGGGCGAGTCGCCGCGGATCGTCGAAGTCTCGAACGCAATCCAGCGCGTGGCGCCGACCGATTCGACGGTGCTGCTGCAGGGCGAGTCGGGCACCGGCAAGGAGTTGTTCGCGCGCGCCATCCATCAACTCTCGCCGCGGCGCGACCGGCCGTTCGTCGCGATCAACTGCGCGGCCATTCCGGAGACGTTGATCGAGAACGAGCTGTTCGGACACGAGAAAGGTTCCTTCACCGGCGCGACGGGACGGCAGCTCGGCAAGTTCGAGCTTGCCGACAGCGGCACGATCTTCCTCGACGAGATCGGCGACCTCGGCCTCAGCGTGCAATCGAAAATTCTGCGCGTGATTCAGGAGCGGCGCTTCGACCGGATCGGAAGCACATCCACGCTCGACGTCGACGTGCGCATCATCTGCGCGACGAATCGCACGCTCGCGGACGACGTCAAGGAAGGCCGCTTCCGCGAGGATCTCTTTTTCCGCATCAACGTCTTTCCCGTCACCGTTCCGCCGTTGCGCGCGCGCCGCGAAGACATCGACGCACTCAGCGATTTTTTTCTGCAGAAGTTCGCGCGCGAGTTGAAGAAGCCTTCGCTGCGGATTTCAGCCGATGCGCGCGAGGCGATGCGCGCGTACGACTGGCCCGGCAACATCCGCGAGTTGGAAAACTGCATCGAACGCGCTGCCATCCTCTGCGACAACGCCACGATCGAGCGCGCCGACCTCCACCTTGGCGACGCGCGCACCGACACTCTCCGCGATGCGCTCGACCTCTCCGGCACGCTGTCCGAGGCCGCCGAGCGAGCCACGCGCGTCGTCGAGTGGTTGAAGATCACCGACGCGCTTCAAACCGGTACGCGCGCCGACGCCGCCGAGTCTCTCGGCATCTCCCCACGCACCCTCGCGGCGAAAATGAAAGAGCACGAGATCGATGACTGATCTGAAGATCCCTACTGCGCGCAACGTCATCGATCACCTCAACGAACGTTTTGCCGCGCGCGGGCTGCCGTATCGCATCGACACGATCGACGTCCTGCCGTACGTCTCGCCGATGTGGCTTTCCAACTGGTCGGTACCGCAGCTCGACGGCGCGCCGGAGCGCGACATCATCGATGAAGAGATCGCCGAAGCCAGATGGAAATGGCCGCAGGTGCTCGATGAAGAGTGGGAAGCAAATCCGCCGAGGGCGATTTGAGCTGCGTGACGGTCATCCTCTCCCCTGCGCGATCTTGTTCGCCTCGGGCAGACGACGCAGACGCAGCATCGCAATCGTGCCGAGGATCGGACCGGGCGCGAGGATGGCGAAGGCCCAGCGCCAGGTCACGACGTGTTCGATCAGCGGCAACAAACTGATCGACGCGGTGGTGATAAGAAATCCGATGCACGTCTGCAGCGTGAGCGCGGTGCCGATGTAGCGCGGATCGGAAAGCTCGGTGACGCAGGCGGAGAACTGCGCCGAATCGGCGACGACGGTGGCGCCCCAGATCGCGGCGACGATGAGCAGCGGAATGGCCGGACCGGCGAAGAGGAATCCGATCGCGATCGAACATGCGCCGCTGGCAATCATCGCCGCGGACGCGACGACTGTCCGGCCTATGCGGTCGGCGTAGCGTCCGGCGATCACGCATCCGACGGCTCCGCTCCCGATCACGACGAACGATCCAACCTCGGCCATCCTCGGCGCCATGCTCGCGCGCAGCATCACCGGGATCCACGTCCACATCGCGTACAGCTCCCACATGTGGCCGAAGTAGCCGAAGTTCGCCAGCCGCACGGCCCGATTGCGGACGATGTCCGTGGCCTGGCCGAGATCGAACGGCTGGTTCGGAAGCGCGAACGGTCCGTCCTTCACGAACGCGAACACGATCGATCCTCCGAGGACCGCCAGCACCGAGGCCACGCCGACATTGATGCGCCAGTTCTGCGATCCGATCGCGTTCAGGAGATACGGCGATCCCTTGCCAAGCGTGAGCGCCCCGACGAGGACACCGAGCGCGAAGCCGCGCCCCTCGCGGAACCACGTGGCGATGATCTTCATCCCCGGCGGATAGACGCCCGCGAGGAAAACGCCGGTGAGGAATCGCAGCGCGATTGCGGTAGTCGCATCGTGCGCGAACATCGCGAAGAGTGCATTCGTGATCGCGCCCGCGAATGCCGACACCGCGAAGAGCCGCCGCACGTTGAGCACATCCGGCAGATTCGCGATGGCGCTGATCAGCGTGCCGGCCACGAATCCGACTTGCACCGCCAGCGTCAGCCAGGACGTCGTCGCCGGCGTGAGGTGCCATTCGGATGCGATCTTCGGCGCGACGGCGGACGCGGTGAACCATAGCGACATGCCGAGAAGCTCGGCCAGACCGGTGAGCACGAGGGCTCGCGTTCGCGTCATGCCGCGAAGCTTAACGTGCCAAAGGGAGACGGGTTCACGCGGAGACGCGGAGGAGCGGAGAAAACCAGACTCCGCGTACTACGCCGCCATCTGCATCCGCATTTTCGATTTTGCGCGGATGTACATCGGGCCGATCGAGCCTAGCGGCAGGCCGGTGATCGCGCTGACTTCGTCGTATGCGTAGCCTTTGATCGCGATGAGGATGCAGAGGGTGCGCGCCTCTTCGCTCAACGAGCCGAGCGCCTGGCGAAGGGCGATGTTGTCGTCGGATGAATCGCTGTTCCTATCGGGAAGTTCGGCGAGCATGTCATCGCTGACGAAGGTCTCGCGGCGCCGCATCGATGCGCCGATCTGGCGTTTGCAGAGATTGGCGACGGTGCCGATCAGCCATGGCCGGGCCATCCGAATCAAGTCGCGTTTTTCGAGGAAGAGCAGCCACGCCTGTTGCACGACTTCCTCCGCTTCGTCAGCGGAGAGTCCGTAGCGTCTGCGGGGGATCGAGTGCAGCAGTTTGCGCATGCCGAGGTGGAGTTGCTCCAGGTCGAGCGTTTCTTCCTCGGCGGCCAGCTTCTCGACCTCAGCCAGGAGGTCGGCGATCGCGCCGAGGATGGCCTCGGCCTGCGCCGGTTTGCGAATCACTTTCGACGAGCCGCGGCGGAGCACTTCTTCTTCGAGCTCGAATGTGGCGAAACCGGTGAGGGTGAGGACGCGCGAGCGCGGGCTGATGCGGCGGATGGCGTCGAGCAGTTCCAGCCCCTCGGCTTCCGTATGCAGCCGCAGGTCGGCCACGATGACGGAGTAGAACGTATCGGCCATCAGCAATTCAGCGCCGAGGCGGTCGAATGCGCCGCTGCCCTCGATCGCTTCGAATTGCAGGAGGCTAAGCAAGCCTTCCACGATCGCTTCCTCATCGTCGACTATCAGCACTCGTCCGGCCATCGTTCTCGTCTCCGGGAGGAAGGTAGAGCACCGGGTGTGCCGGGCCGAACTATGACCTAAGCTGTTGGCGGAAAAGAGAGTTAGGTCACGCCGAGCATTCCGGGCAGGTATCAGAAGCCGGAATGTGACCGGAATCCAGACACTTGCCGTGCGCAGCCTGGAAGCACTCTTCCACCGCATTGAGCAACTGACGGTAGTCGAACGGCTTCTGGATGACCGTGAACGTCCCGAAATCGCGATCGGACGACAGCCGCGAATAGCCGCTGAGAAGAATGACGCGCCGCAGGACGGCGGGATTGGTGAGCTTCCAGTAGTCGGTAAGCCGTTCGCCGTCGAAGATCGGCATCTTCATATCGAGCAGGATGACGGCGTAGTCGTCGTGCTTCAGTTCGACCGCATCGATACCGTCGCGCATCAGGTGGACCTCAAAGCCGGCGGTTTCGAGCAACGCCTGAAGCAATTCGCGGATGTGGTCGTCGTCGTCGATGAC
Source organism: Thermoanaerobaculia bacterium (assembly GCA_049586115.1). Taxonomy (GTDB): domain Bacteria; phylum Acidobacteriota; class Thermoanaerobaculia; order Gp7-AA8; family Gp7-AA8; genus JADGNZ01. The sequence continues at coordinate 5,831 of JBAVBF010000349.1, forward strand.
CAGCGCGCGCTTTTCGCGATCGGCGGTCATGGCGTCACTTCCTCGACATCCACCATCATCGCCACGAGGTCGGCGATCTCGAACGGCTTCTGGAGGAAGCGCGTTCGGGGATCGTGGAGGTCGTCGTGGAGAATGCGGCGGTCGCCATGGCCCGTGGAGAAGATGACGGGCAGGTTCGCGTCGACCTCGCGGATGAGCGAATAGACCTCACTGCCGTCGAGATCCGGAAGACCGAAATCGAGCAGCACGATGTCGGGACGAAACGCCTTGATCGCCTGCGCGGCCTCGAGGCCGGTGGTGATCGCTTCGACGCTGATGCCGTCCTGCTCGAGCAGTGCGGCGATGCCGTCAGAGATCGCCGTCTCATCGTCGATGATCAGCAGTTTCTTCGCGGCCGGCATGCGCGCGGATGAGGACTCATAGCTCCTGCTTTTCTGCGGAGGCGGCGCCTTCGGAAGGAAGATGTGGAACGCGCTGCCGCGGCCCTCCACGCTCTCGACGAAGAGATAGCCGCCGTGCTGCGTCACAACCTGGTGCGCCACGGCGAGTCCGAGGCCGGTGCCGCCGCTCTGCCGCGTCGTAAACAAGGGCTCGAAGATGCGGTCCTTGACGTCGGGCGGTATCCCGCAGCCGGTGTCGCGAACGGTGATCTGCACGAAGGATTCGGGATGCGGGATGACGCCGAACGCAAAGCGCGCATTCGGTTGCAGCGAATTCGCGGAGAGCGTCAACGCGCCGCCGTCGGGCATGGCATCGCGGGCGTTGGCGACAAGATTGGCGACGACCTGATCGAGTTGACTGCGGTCGGCAACCACGTACAGGCCGCGCGTCGCAATCGTCGAGCCGACCGCGATCAGGTTGCCGAGCACCGCTTCCGCTTCGGCGGAAAAGCTCTCCCACCACTCGCCGAGGTCGACGGCATCGGTGACGGGAACATGAGGCTGAGAGAAGCGGAGGATGTCGAGGACGATGCGGCGGCCGCGCTGGATCGAGTTGGCGATGTGCCAGGCGCCTTTGGAAATGATCTGCGGCGTGGCGTCCTCGCGTTGCAGCAGCTCCGCGAAGGGCTGCATGCCCATGAGCACGTTGTTGAACTCGTGGGCGACCGTGGCGGCCAGGCGCCCCAATCCGCCGAGGCGGTTTGCCTGCACCAGCTGCGCCTCGAGAAGTTTCCGTTCGGTGATGTCGCGGGCGTTGATCACTACCGCTGACGTCGTCCCTTTCTCGACGAGATTCGTGGCCACGACCTCGAACGATCGCCAGGTGCCGTCCTGATGGCGCGCGCGGAGCTCGACTGTCTGGATGGCGTTTGGATCCGCAATCTGCCGGGCCAGAAAATCGACAGCGGAGACCGCATCGCCGGGATGGATCAGATCGATGCTCGGAATGCCGGCCAGCGCCTTGCGCGGATATCCCAGAACGCGCTCGAAGGAGGGGCTGCCATACCGAAGATGACCGTCGCGGCCGACGATTGCGATGATGTCCGAGGCGTTCTCGATGATGGAGCGGAAGTAGTCCTCGTTGCGGCGGACCTCCCGAAATGCCTCTTCGCGGTCGGTGACGTCGCGTGCCATCCCGCTGATCACGACAGCGTCTTCGTCCGCGCGCAGCAGATTGCGGTACTCCCAGATGCGGCGGTTGCCCGACGAGGTAATGATCTTCATCAGGCCGGTAGCAACGCCGTCCCGCAGGAGCGCTTGCATGTATTCGTCAAATGCGGAGCCTCCGTCGGCCGGCATCAGATCCTGGATGGTCATTCCGCGGAGCTCGGCCGCGGAGAGCCCGAGTGCGTTGCACGCAGAGGCGTTGGCCGAGAGGATGTGACCCTCGAGATCGTGCGTACAGCTCATCTCTGCCGTGGCCGCGGGGACGGAGGATGAATCGGGATGAGGCCGGCGAACGTCATCAAAGGTCATGGTGAGCTCGGACAACTCGTTTTCCAGCATGGTAGCGGTTGCACATTGCACGGGTGTCTCCTCGGTTGCCTTTGCGGGTGCTGAAATCTCGCCCGCTACGAGTGAGTGCATCTCCGGCGGCGAAAAAATACGGGCCGCCGCGGCCGCCCGCAAAAAGGGCCGATTGAGGACCGGATGTATTTATTAACCCGCGAATGCGACTTCCCATCTGACATGAAAATGAAGTGGAAGCGCTCGATCCGAGGACGGCTGACCGGAATCATCATGCTGACCAGTACGGTCGCCGTGCTGCTGGCCTGCGTTGGCTTCACCGCGTCCGCACTGATCAACGTTCACCGGCGCCAGATTTCCGATCTGACCACGATCGCGGACCTCGTCAGCTCCAACAGTACGGCTGCCCTCACATTCGGCGACCGTCACGCTGGCCGGGAAATCCTGAGCGCGCTTCGCGCGAAGCCGTCCATCGTCGGCGCCGCGATCTTCACAAAGAAGGGCGCGACCTTTGCGGTGTACGAGCCCAACGCCGGGCTCCCCGTTCCACGCGTAGTCAAAACCGATGGATTCCACATCACGAAAAGCAGCTACGAGTTTTTCTGTCCGATCACTCTCCATCAGCAGCGCATCGGCACGTTCTGCATCGTTTCCGATTCGCGCGACCGCAATTCCAGGCTCGAGCAATATGCCGCGATCGCCGGGATCATCGTTGTCTTGTCGCTCCTGGCGGCACTCTTTCTGTCGTCGAGGCTACAGCGCAGTCTCTCCGATCCCATCGTCGAGCTGGCCCGCGTGGCGGATCTGGTCTCGAAGCAGCAAACCTTCAGCGTGCGGGCCAGTCACTCCTGTCTGAACGATGGCGACGAGATCTGCAATCTGATGATGGGATTCAACTGCATGCTGGCGGCGCTGGAGCAGCGCGACCAGAAGCTCGTCGAACATCAGACGGAGCTCGAGACCACCGTCGCCCAGCGCACCGCCGAGCTCACGGCGGCGAACGAAGAACTACTGATCGCGAAGGATGCCGCGGAAAAAGCGGCCAGCACGAGTGCGCAGCTGGCCCGGGAAAGCGCCCTCATTCTCAACAGCGCGACCGACGGTATTCTCGGAATCGGACTCGACAACCGGCCTGCCTTCGCCAATCCGTCCGCGGTTCGCATTCTCGGAATGCGGATGGAAGACTTCGACGGAAAAACGATTCACGAGGCGATTCATCACTCGCACGCCGACGGCACGGCGTTCCCGGAGGACGAGTGCGCGAACACGATCGCGATGCGCATCGGCGCCCCGATCGGAATGGTCGACGACACGTTCTGGCGCGGTGACGGCACCAGCTTCCCTGTCGAATACTCATCCACGCCGATGCTCGATGAGGCAGGGGCTCACATCGGTTCCGTGGTGGTTTTTCGCGACGTCACCGAACGCCGCGCTATCGAAAAGCTCAAGAGCGAGTTCGTTTCCACGGTCAGCCATGAGCTGCGCACACCGCTCACCTCGATCCGCGGCGCGCTCGGTCTCCTCAGCAGCGGCCTGCTCGGCCCGATCGCCGAGAAGGGACAGCGAATGCTGGAGATCGCCGTCGCCAATACCGATCGCCTGGTGCGCCTGATCAACGACATCCTCGACCTCGAGCGCGTCGCGTCGGGAAAAGTCGAATTGAAACGCGGCCCGATCGACGCGCAGACCGTCGTGAATCAGGCCCGCGAAGGACTGCAGCCGATGGCGGACCAGGAAGGCATCCGCTTTGTCGTCGAACCGTTTGCCGGAACGCTCTGGGGCGACAGCGACCGCGTGATCCAGACGCTGACGAATCTCATCGGCAACGCCATCAAGTTCTCCCCTCCTCACACCGTCGTGACGCTGAGCGGAACCGCCAGCGCGACGGAGTTCACCTTTTGCGTCAGCGATCAGGGCCGCGGTGTGCCGGAAGACAAGCTCTCATCGATTTTCCAGCGCTTCAGCCAGGTGGACGCGTCCGATTCGCGGACAAAAGGCGGCTCCGGCCTCGGCCTCGCGATCTGCCAGAGCATCGTGACCGCACATGGAGGCCGCATCTGGGCCGAGAAAAATGAACCTGCGGGAACGCGTGTGCAGTTCACGATTCCGCTGGCGATTCGTGCAGCCGCGGCGCGACCGGCCATCCCGAGCGGTGACGCTCCCTCGGTGCTGATCGTGGAGGACGACGCCGATCTGGCGCGCGTCATGACCGAGGCCTTGCGGCGCCATGGACTGCAGACATTTCATACCGCGAGCGGCAGCGAAGCGTTGCAGCTCTGCGCCGAGCATCCGCCGAGCCTCATCGTGCTCGACCTCGGCCTTGCCGATCTCGATGGCTTCGCGGTCGTCCGGTCGCTCCGCAAGAGCGGGACGCTCAGGCATGTCCCGCTTCTCGTCTATTCGGCGCTCGACCTCGGCAGCGCCGAGCAACGTCGGCTCCAACTCGGCGCGACGGAGTTCCTCACGAAGAGCCGCGGCAGCCTGACCGATTTCGAAGAGCGCGTCATCGGATTACTCAAGACCGTAACGCGCGCAAAGGATTCGCAGGATGCCGCATAGAGCACGAACGCTTCTCATCGCGGCGATACTTGTCGCCTCACCGCTTCTTGCGCTCGATCCGTCGGGCGCAATCACGCAATACGGCCTGAGCGTCTGGACGACCGATCAGGGCTTGCCGCAGAGCTCCGTCAACGCCATCGCCCAGACGAAAGACGGCTATCTCTGGTTCGGAACGCAGGAAGGACTGGCGCGCTTCGACGGCGCGCGCTTCACGATCTTCGACAAACGAAACACTCCCGCGCTCGAGACGCATCACATCAACACGCTGCTCGTAGCGCGCGACGGAACTCTCTGGATCGGCAGAAACGGCGGGCTCACCTCGTACAAAGATGGGAAGTTCCAGAGCTACTCGCGAAAGGACGGTCTGGACGATGGTTTCATCTGGTCGCTGGCCGAGGGACTGGACGGCAGCATCTGGATCGCGACGTACTCGCGTGGCTTGTATCGCCTTCACGACGGCAAGTTCACCTCGTACACCACGCGTGACGGCCTGCCGGCGGATTCGATCTGGCACGCCTACACCGCCCGCGACGGCACGCTGTGGGTGGGCACGAATGGCGGCGGTCTAGGCCACCTCGTGAACGGCCATTTCACGAATTACACGATCGCGAACGGACTCGCCAACAACATCGTCTGGGCGGTGCATCAGGACCGCGCAGGCGATGTCTGGATCGGTACGAATGATGGTCTGAACTGGCTGCACGACGGCCAGATGACGACGTTCACGACCGCTGATGGTCTCTCGAACAACGCGGTGAAGGTCATCCGCGAGGACCGCGACGGCAATCTCTGGATCGGAACGGACGGCGGCGGTCTGAATCGCTACGTCCACGGAAAGTTCAGCTCCTTCGGCGCGCAGCAAAGTCTCTCCGACTCGTCCGTGCTCTCGTTGTATGAAGACCTGGAAGGCAGCCTCTGGGTCGGAACGTCAGCGGGCGGCGCCGCTCAATTGCGGCCGGGAAAATTCGTCACCATCAGCAGGTCGGAGGGATTGAATGCCGACGTCGTCTGGGCCGTACGCGAAGCCGCCGACGGCTCGCTGCTGATGGCGACGAACAACGGATTCTCCCGTTGGAAAGACGGCGTGATGCACAATCTCTCCGCGCCGCACGATCTGTCGTCGAACGTCGTCCGCGCCGTGCTCGAAGACCGCGACGGCGACCTCTGGCTCGGGACCTCGGATGGGCTGAACCGTTTCGAGAAAAACGGCAGGCACACGGTTTACCGGAGATCGTCCGGCCTCTCCCACGACATGATCCGGTCGCTCGCGCAGGATCGTGCGGGCAACATCTGGATCGGCACGCGCGGAGGCGGACTCGATCGCTTTCGCGACGGCGTCTTCACGCATTACAACAGCAGCAACGGCCTCGCGAACGACGTGGTTGCCTCGATCGATGAAGATGCAGACGGCGCGCTCTGGATCGCCACCAACGGCGGCCTGAGCGTGCTGAAGGACGGACGCTTCCGCAATTACACGACGCGCGAAGGACTTTCGAACGACGTTGTCCGCGTGACGTATCACGACCGCGAAGGAGAACACTGGGTCGGCACCTACGGCGGCGGCCTCAATCGCATCAAGAACGGCCGCATCGCGCAGATCACGTCCAAAGACGGCCTGTTCGACGACGTCATCTTCTCGATTCTCGACGATGGCCGAGGATATTTCTGGATGACCTGCAACCGCGGCATCTTCCGGGTCAGCAGGAAAGAGCTGGACGACTTCGCGAACCACAAGATCCAGCGCGTCCACTCGATTTCCTATGGCGTTGCCGACGGTATGAAGAAAGCCGAATGCAACGGCGGGTCACCGGCCGGCTGGAAAGGACGCGACGGCCACCTCTACTTTCCGACGGCCATGGGTGTCGCGGCGATCGATCCCGCAAGGGTCTGGCTCAACACGATCCCGCCGAACGTCTGGAACGAAGAGATCGTGCTCGACGGCAAAGAAGTGGCGCAGTCCGAAGCCCTTCTCTCCGTCGCTCCGGGCCGCCACAGCCTGGACATCCACTACACGGCCCTCAGTTTTCTCGCGCCGCAGAAAGTGGCCTTTCGCTATCGCTTGCGAGGCTTCAACGACGAGTGGATCGATGCCGGCGACCGGCGCGAAGCCTTCTACACGAACCTGCCGCCGGGCGACTACACCTTCGAGGTGATGGGGAGCAACAACGACGGCGTGTGGAGTACGGTGAGAAATCCGCTGTCCTTCCGGTTCCGTCCCGCGTTCTATCAGACCTATTGGTTCTGGATCGGCTGCGCCGTTCTTCTGCTCATCGCGGTGCGCGCCGCCTTTCACATTCGCCTGAAACTCCTCCACGAGCGCGAGCGCGTTCTGGTCAAACGCGTCGACGAACAGACCGCCGAACTGACCGCGGCGAAAACGGCCGCGGAATCCGTGGCCGAGACCAACGTCCGGCTCCGCATGAAGAACGAGCTGATCCTGCACTCGATCGCCGATGGCGTGCATGTCGTCGACCTCTCCGGAAACATCAGTCTCGAGAATCCGGCTGCATCGAGAATGCTCGGCTGGGAAATATCGTCACTCGTGGGACGACCCGCTCACGAAACAGTCCATCACTCCACTTCCGGTGGGCCGTATCCGGCCGATGAGTGCCCGATATACAGGACCTTGCGCGATGGAGTTCTCCGCGAGGTCAGCGATGAGGTTTTCTGGCGAAAGGACGGCAGCTCGTTTCCCGTCCACTACGTCGTCGCTCCGATTCGGGACAGCAAAGAATGTGTGACCGGTGTCGCGGTGACCTT
>JBAVBF010000350.1:0-3086 GCA_049586115.1 Thermoanaerobaculia bacterium
CGGATGCAGGCGAGACGCCCGCACTACGCCACAAACTGCGCGACGGTCTCGCGGATCGAGCGGCGTACCGCCTCGTTGCTGCCCATCTTCGGCGTCCAGCCGAGCGCCGTCATGCGCGAGGTGTCGAGGCGCACTTTCGGTACATCGCCGGGCCAGCCGCGCGAACCGCCCGTTCGCGTGATCGCGACGTTCGCGGGATCGAGTCCCATCGCTTCGATCGTCCACTCGGCGATCTGATTGACCGAGGTCCAGTCGGGGACCGCGAGGTTGTAGCAGTTGACGAGATCGTTCGCGGTGGCGTGGCCGAACATCATCCCGTCGAGACAATCCTCGACGTGCACATACGGCTTCGACTGCGTGCCGTCGCCGAGGATTTCGAGACGGGTCGGATCGCGCTGGAGCTTCAGGACGAAATCGTGGATGACGCCGTGCGTCGGATAACCGCCGACGATGTTGCCGAAGCGGAAGATCCAGCACTTCATCTGATATCCGGCCGCGAAGGCGGTGATCAACGTCTCGCAGGCGATCTTGCTGGCGGCGTAAAACGAGATCGGAAACAGCGGGCCGTAATTTTCCGGCGTCGGAAGAACGGTGGGCTCGCCGTAGATCGCGCCGCTGCTGGAGAAGATGAGCTGCTTCGTGTTCGAGACGCGCATCGCCTCGAGCAGGTTGTACGTGACCAGCGTGCCGCCCTTGAGATCGAAGTCGGTGTAGCTGGTGCCGTAGCTGATGTCGCTGTTCGCCGCGAGATGCCACACCAGCTCCGGCCGCAGCCGCTGAAACAGCGCCACGACGCGATCGCGATCGAGCAGGTCGAACTCGTGAAACGTGAAGCCCGGCTTCTCCAGCGACCGGGCGACGTACTCACGCTTGCCCAGGAAAAAGTTGTCGATGCCGTGAACCTCGTGGCCGTCGGCGAGAAGGCGTTCGAGAAGATTGGTGGCGATGAATCCGGCCGCGCCGGTAACGACGATTCGCATGTGGGCCGTAGATTAATCGACTAATCCACGATTCGTCTGCGCCAGCTCCTCCGGCGTTCCGATGTCGAAGAAATTGTGATCGACGATTTCACACGCGAGCCGGCGCTCGGCACCGAGCCGCGGGAAAACCGACTCTTCGAACGAGCAGGGACCGTACGGCGGCAGCAGATCGATCACGCTGGACGGCATCAGCGAAAAGCCGGCGTCGATGTACGGCAGCTCGGGCGCGTGTTTGTCAAAACGGATGACGCGATCGCCGTCGACATCCACGTTGCCGATCGTCCGGCGCGGATAGACGGCCACGCACGGTTCGTGGTGAACGTTCACGAAGCGGTCGTAGTCGAAATAGCGAAGCACGTCGCCGTAAGTCATCACGAAGGTTTCGCCGAGTAGCAGACGCGCCTCGCGAATGGCGCCACCAGTTCCCAGCGGCCGAGTTTCGCGGCTGTAGGTGATGTTCACCCCGAACCTCTCACCGTTTCCGAAATGCTCTTCGATAACCTCGGCGCGATACCCGGTCAGCAGGACGATGTCGCGCAATCCGCGGCGAGCGAAGGAGTCGATGACTCGCTCGAGGTACGGACGCCCGTGGATCGGGATCATCGGCTTGGGAAGGCCTTGCGTGAGCGCGCCGAGGCGTGTGCCGAGGCCGCCGGCGAGGATTGCTACCGTTACCGGCATTGGTCTCAGCTCCGCCGCTTCACCTTACGCGCGCGCCAGAGTCTCTTGAACGTCCACACCGTCGAGTTCCAGCGCTGCAGCGTCGATGCGCCGATGCGGTCGCGGTATTCGATCGGAATCTCGGCGACGCGATAACCCATGCGATACGGGATCACGAGCATGTCCACCGGCAGCGCTGGGCCGTTCGGATCCCACGTCACCTTCTCCAGCATCGACTTGCGGTAGGCGCGCATGCCGCTGTGCACGTCGGTGGTGCGGATGCCGTGCAGCAGCCGCGCGGTCCAGGCGAAGATGCGGTTGGCGAGGTAGTTCGCGAACGGCATCGCCTTCGGCCGCTTCGCCAGCCGCGTGGCGTTGACGAGATCGTAGCCTTCATCGATGAGCGCGACCATCGTCGGGATCGTTTCGACGGGATAGGTGTCGTCGCAGTCGAGCGTGATGACGATGTCGCCCGCGGCATCGCGGACGGCGCGATCCATCGCCGGACCGTATCCCTTCGGCGGGAACTGTTTGAAGACGCGGCAGCCGAGCTCCGTGGCGATTTCCGCCGTGCGGTCCTTGCTCGAATCGACGAGGAAAATCTCCGCATCCGGCACGACGCCGCGAATGTCACCGACGACTTTCGCGACGGCGCGCTCCTCATTGAGCGTGATCATGGAGATGGTGAGTTTCATGGTTTCCTGCGAGCTTCGAAAATCATCTGGAACGCGAGCGCGCCGGGCCAGGCCGAGGCAACGAAGCGTTCCATCGGGTAGATCGTTTTCAGGTAGAGCTTGTACGGGCGCGATTCGAGCAGCGAGGACGGATCGTGCGAGTCGGCCGCTGCACCGCCGCCGAGGAGTTTTTTTGCGAGTGGAACGAACGGGCGCACGAGCCCGGGATTGTATGTGCGGCGGATGATTTCGAGGCCTGTCGATTCGATCATCTCGCGCGCGGTGCGGCGCGTGAAGAAACGAAGGTGCGTGCGATCGAGGACGCCGGTTTCTTCGTAGCGGAAACGGCCGAGGAGCAGGTTGAGACGGACCGACCAGAGGCCGACGTTCGGCAGCGAGACGATGACGCTGCCGCCATCGTTGAGCAGATCGAGGTAGCTGCGCAGGACGCCGATCGGCCAGGCGAGATGCTCGAGCACGTCCGCGAAGATGATGACGTCGAAGCGCCGCCCGGCCAGCGAATGGTTTTGCAGATCGGCGTGAATGACTTCGCTCACACGGCTGCGCGCGACCGCGACCGCTTCCGCACTCGACTCGATTCCGGTGACGCGGTTGCCGCGCGTTTCGATGTGCTGCGAAGTCGTAGCGAATCCGCAGCCGACGTCGAGAACATCGAGGCCTTTGCGTCCGCCCCAGAGACGGAGCAAGCCCCAGTTGACGTCTTCGAAGTACTGGTAGGTTTGGGATTCGTACATTGGTGTGTGTGTCGCTG
>JBAVBF010000351.1:0-8760 GCA_049586115.1 Thermoanaerobaculia bacterium
ACCGAGGTCGATGCCGTCGTCACCGACGTCAACGTGCAGAACCGGCGCATCTCGCTGTCGCTGAAAGCGCTCGAACAGAATCCGTGGGACACCATCGCCGAGCGTTATCCGATCGGCGCCGTCGTCACCGGCAAAGTCCGCAACCTCACCGACTTCGGCGCCTTCGTCGAAGTTGAGGACGGCATCGACGGACTGATTCACATCTCCGACATGTCGTGGAACCGCCGCCTCAAGCATCCGAACGAAGTGCTGAAAAAGGGCGACGCCGTGCAGGCGCGCGTGATCAGCGTGGACGGCGAAAATCAGCGGCTGTCGCTCTCGATCAAAGAGTTCCTGCCGAACGAGTGGGACAACTTCGCCAAGTCGCACAACGTCGGCGATGAGCTGATCGGCACGGTCGCCAAGATCACGGATTTCGGCCTCTTCATTCGCGTGGCGGACGGCGTGGAAGGGCTCGCGCACATCTCCGAGATTTCGCGCGATCCGAAGGCGAAGCTCGACAAGACGTTTCATGTCGGCGAGGCCGTGCGCACGCGCATCATCAAGATCGACTGGACCGACAAGAAGATCGGACTCTCCACGCGCGACGTCGAACCGCTGACCGAGGATGAGATCGCGCATCACAGGGAATCGGCGCCGGCGATCGAAGAGCATCCGGCGGAAGCAGAATCCGAAGCCGAACCGGAAGCCGCGGAGACCACGCCGCAAGGCTGATCGCGATGCCGGAACTCGATCCCGTTCCAGCCCCCGGTGAGGCATCTGCCGAGCCGGCCGCCGTGCCGACGCCGCGCAAATCGCGCGCGGGCGTTTTCTTCATCGGCGCATTCAGCGGCTGCCTCGTCGTCTTCATCGGCATGGCGCTCCTCGGCGTCATGATCGCGATGATGGGCAACGACACCACCTCGCGCGGCGACGTCTTCGGCGACAAGGTGGCCATCATTCCGATCGACGGCGAGATCCTCGGATCGCGCGACACGATCGACGCGCTGCATCGCTACGCGAAGAACGACAGGGTCAAGGCGATCATCATGCGCATCAACAGCCCCGGCGGAGCGATCGCCCCGTCGCAGGAGATCTACGAAGAGATCCGCAACGTCCGCGCGCGCAGCGGCAAGCCGATCATCGCCTCGCTCGACAGCGTGGCAGCGTCCGGCGGCTACTACATCGCCTCCGCTTGTGACCGCATCATCGCCAATCCGGGATCGATCACCGGCTCGATCGGCGTGATCCTTCAGTGGATGGAAACGAAGGACCTGCTGGCGTGGGCGAAACTGAAGCCGGAAACGATCACCAGCGGCGCGATGAAGGCGGCAGGCTCGCCGTATCAGGATCTGACCGATGAGCAGCGCGCGTATTTTCAGGCGATCGTCATGCAGTTGCATTCGCAGTTCGTCCGCGCCGTGGCGGCGGGACGGAAAGGAAAGCTGAGCGAGGCGGACGTCAGCAAAATCGCCGACGGCCGCGTCTTCACCGGCGAGCAGGCCCTCGCCATGAAACTCGTCGACCAGCTCGGCAATCTCGAGGATGCCGTGCGCGTGGCCGGCAAGCTCGGCGGAATCTCCGGCCGGCCCGGAACCATCTATCCGAAGAAGCGGACACGCGGGATTTTCGACGCGCTGACCAGCGATGACTCCGACACGGAGACCGCCATCAGCCGCATCCTCACGCGCCGTCCGCGGTTTCTGTTTCAGTGGTGAGCGTCATGAGCGAGGAGGCACCTTTGGATCAGCTGGAACCCGAAGAAGAGATCGCGGATAAAGCGGGCGTGATGACCAAAGCGGAGCTCGTGGACGAGGTCGCGCGCGTCGTTTCGCTGACGAAGAAGCAGGCCGAGACCATCGTCAACATCGTCTTCGATTCGATCGTCGATTCCCTCCGCTCCGGCCAGAAAATCGAGCTGCGCGGCTTCGGCAGCTTCCGCCTCCGCAGCCGCAAATCACGCACGGGACGCAATCCGAAAACCGGCGAGAAGGTGGACGTGCCGTCGAAAAAGATCCCGTACTTCAAGCCGGGGAAAGAGTTGAAGGAGTTGATCAACAAGGCGCTGGAATCGGCGGACAAAATCATTTGAACCACAAAGACACAAAGGACACGAAGAGATCTTCTCTGTTGTCCTTTGTGCCTTTGTGGTGAAACGTTTTTTATGCAATGGACATCCTCTTCACTCCCTGGAGATATCCCTACTTGACGGCGCCGAAGAGCGAAGGTCCCTGCATTTTTTGCAATGCCGTGAAATCGGATGCCCTTCGCGACACGCTCACAGTCTTTCGCACCGACGACGCGCTGGTGATGCTCAACCGCTATCCCTACACGAACGGCCATCTCATGGTCGCTCCCGTCGCGCACGAAGCGCTGCTGTTTCAGAGCCGCGACGATTCGCTCAAATCGCTCATTCGCCTCACCGCGGAATCGCAACGCATCCTCTCCGGCGTTTATCATCCGGACGGCTTTAACGTCGGGATGAATTTCGGGCAGGTGGCCGGCGCGGGCGTGGCCGACCATTACCACATGCACATCGTGCCGCGCTGGAGCGGCGATTCGAATTTCATGACCGTCACCGCCCGCACGCGCATCGTGCCGGAGGATCTCGACGTCACGTACGACAAGCTCCTGCCGCACTTTACGAAACTCCGGAAGGGATCGATCACCGACCAATGAAAGGCCGCACCGTCACTGCCATGCTGCTGGCGTACCTCGTACCCGGCGCGGGCCATCTCTACCTCGGCCGCCGCGCGCGGGCCATCACGTTCTTCCTCATCGTCGTGCTGCTGTTCGCGATCGGCGTGGCCATCGACGGCGATCTCTACACGATGAATCACGCCAATGGCTCGGTGCTGCGCATGCTGGCGGCGCTCGGCTCGCTCGGTTCCGGCATCATCTACTGGGTCGCGGCCTGGACCGGAGTGCACGCCGACGTCACCTCGATCACGTTCGAGCACGGAACGGCCTTCACGATCACCGCCGGCCTGATGAACCTGCTGCTCGTGGTAGACGCGTTCGACATCGCGCAGGGACGAAAAGAATGAGCCTCCTCCGCAACCACATCGTGCTGATGTTCATCTACGCCGTCGCCACCGGCATCTTCTTCGCGCTGTTGTGGAAGGAGACGCGCGCCGAACGGATCCGCACCTTCCTCGTCATCTTCTGCTCGCTCTTTTTCGGCGGCATCGCGTTGGCGTGGGTGATGTTTCCGTTCCCGCTGCGATGAAACTTGCCATCGTCGCCGGTGAGGCCTCCGGCGATCTCCACGCCGCCGAAGTTCTGCGCGAGCTGAAGCGCCTCGATCCAACGATCGAAACGTTCGGCATCGGCGGCGATCTTCTCGCGCGCGAAGGGATGCGCCTCGTGCACCACGCGCGCGAGATGGGCATCGTCGGCTTCTTCAACGTCCTGCGTCATCTGCGCATGTTCCGCCGGATCTTCGACGAAACGCTTGCGGAGATCGTGCGTCAGAAGCCCGATGCCGTCCTCCTCGTCGACTATCCCGGATTCAATCTGCGCATGGCGCGCCGCTGCAAAGAGCTCGGCCTGCGGGTCGTCTACTACATCTCGCCGCAGCTCTGGGCCTGGAAGCAGGGACGGGTGAAGCAGGTCGCAAAGTACGTCGACCGCATGATCGTCATCTTTCCGTTCGAGGAGACTTTCTACCGCGAGCACGGCATCGAAGCGGTGTATGTCGGTCATCCGTTGATCGAAGAGATTGGACACATCGGGAGGCCGGGAGTGGGGAGTGGGGAGTGGGGGGTGGTAGCTGGCGCCGCCTCGTCTCCGACACCCGACACCCGACACCCGGCACCCGCCGTCCGCATCGCGCTGCTCCCGGGATCGAGAAACGCCGAGGTGAAATCGCTGCTGCCGGCGATGGTGGAGGCGGTGGAGATCCTGGCGCGGGAGAGGAGCGTCGACGCGTACGTCGTCCAGGCGCCGACGATTTCGCGCGACCTGCTCGATGAATTCGTGACCGGCAGAAATATTCGCGTCGTCGCGCACGACAACGGCGAAGCGGTGGCGGCGGCGGACGTCGCCTTGTCCTCCTCCGGCACGGCCACGCTCGAATGCGCAGTCCTCGGCACTCCCGTCATCGTCATGTATCGCCTTTCGCTCGCCAACTACTGGCTCGGCCGGATGGTCGTCACGATTCCGCACTTTGCGCTGATCAACATCGTGGCGGGGAAGAAGATCGTGCCGGAGCTGATTCAGGGCGCCGTGAACGGACCAACGATCGCGGACGAAACGCGGCGCCTGCTCGAACCGGCTAACTATGCGGCGGTCGTCGAAGAGCTGGCGTCGGTGCGGAGTAAACTCGGCGACTCCGGCGCGGCCCGACGCGCGGCTGAAGTGATCATGGAAACCGTCAAACGATGAAGGTCCTGCGCCGGCTCTATCGCTACCTCCGCCGCTACAAAGCGTGGGCGGCGCTCGCGTTCGGCTCGATGATCATTTTCGCGGTGACGCAGACGGCCATGATCGGACTGCTGCAGCCGGTCGTCGACGTCGGCCTCACGCCTCCCGGCGCGCAGAAGCCGATCCAGCATCCGTCGCGCGAGGAGGCGGCCAAGAACCGCGTGGCCGACGCCGTCCTCAAGCGCGATTTGCCGGAAGGGCAGCGCGGCTGGATCATCAATCACCTCGATCAGACCGATCGCCGCTTTCACGCCTGGTGGGACAAGGAAAGCCGCAAGGACCAGTTCCGCCACATCCTGGTGGCGCTGTTCATGGTCATCGTCATGCGCGCGCTGGCGTCCTTTTTTTCTGAGTATGCGTTCCAGAAAGTCGGGCTCTCGACCGTGCGCGATCTGCGCAATCAGTTGTACGAGCGGATCATTTTTCAGAGCCATCGCTTTTTTTCCGAGCGATCGACGGGGGAGATGGTCAGCCGGGTCGTATCGGACGCAGACGCCATCCAGGCCGCCGTGTCGACGCGGATGGGCGATCTCTTCCAGGAATCGCTGACGCTCTTTTTCCTGCTCTGCTACGTCTTCTGGACGAATCCCGAACTGGCGCTGATCACCTTCATCGTCGCGCCGGTCATGGTCTTCCCGGTCGTCCACTTCGGCCGCCGCCTGCGCGGGACGACGCATCGCTCGCAGGAGCGGATGGCGGACATGGCCACGCTGCTCGAGGAGACGATTCGCGGCGTGCGCATCGTCAAGGCCTTCACGATGGAGCGCTTCGAGATTGGCCGCTTTCATCTCGCCACCAGGCGCCACCTTTCTTCGAATCTGAAGGCGCAGAAGATTCAGGCGCTCTCGTCCCCGGTGATGGACTTCGTCACCGGCTTCGGCGCGCTGGCCATCTTCGTTTACGCATCGCGCCGGATCGCCAACGGCACGCTGAGCATGGGCGCGCTCATGGCCTACATCGCGGCGCTGGCGGCGATGTACCAGCCGATCAAGAAGCTCAACAAGGTCAACCTCTCCGTCAACACGGCGCTCTCCGCGGCCGAGCGCGTTTTCCGCATGCTCGACATTCCGAACGAAGTCGAGGACAAGCCTGCCGCCGGATCGATCGCCGCGGTCGGCAGCGGCATCCGTTACGAGAACGTCTCCTTTCAATACCAGGCCGATCCGGTTTTGCGCAACGTCGATCTCAACATTGCGCCCGGAGAGATCGTGGCCATCGTCGGCGGCAGCGGCGCGGGGAAGTCGACGTTCGTCAATCTCCTGCCGCGCTTCTACGACGTCAACGGCGGACGCATCACCATCGACGATCGCGACATCCGCGACGTCAGTCTCTCCTCGCTGCGCGGCCTCATGGGACTCGTGACGCAGGAAGTGGTGCTTTTCAACGATACCGTCCGCAACAACATCGCCTACGGCCGCGGCGACGCCGACGAAGCGCGCGTGATCGAAGCGGCAGTGGCGGCGAATGCGCACGATTTCATCACCGCGCTTCCGCATGGCTACGACACCGAGATCGGCGAGTCGGGCGTTCTCCTTTCGGGCGGACAGCGCCAGCGTCTGGCGATCGCGCGCGCTCTCTTCAAGGATCCGCCCATTCTCATCCTCGACGAAGCCACCTCGGCGCTCGACACCGAATCGGAGCGCCTCGTGCAAAGCGCGCTCGAACATCTGATGCAGGGCCGGACGACGCTCGTCATTGCCCACCGGCTCTCTACCATCCGTAGCGCCGACAAGATCGTGGTCCTCGACAAAGGCGAGATCGTCGAGAGCGGCGCGCACGAGGAGCTTCTTGCGCGGCGCGGCATCTACCGCAGGCTTTACGATCTGCAGTTCGCGGATGATGCCGTCCCGACCGGAGCCATTGCGTGACGAAGCTGCTCTCTTTTCTCGGCTATCTCTTTCTTCGCGCGCTGTATGCCACGATGCGCGTGCGGCACGTGAACGTCGAAAATCTCAACGGTTCGCCGCGCTACATCCTGGCGTTCTGGCATCGGCACATCCTGCTGTCGCTGCATTCGCAATGGCGGAAGCCGACGACGGCGATCATCTCGCGCTCGAAAGACGGCGAGATCGTTTCGGGCGTTTTGCGATTTTATGGAGCGGAAACCGCACGCGGTTCCTCGACGCGCGGCGGCGAGGTTGCGCTTCGTGAGATCCTGCGCGCCATTCAGGCCGGGAAGAACATCGCCTTCACTCCCGACGGCCCGAAAGGCCCGTCGCAGATTGTCAAAGAGGGCGTCATCTACGTCGCGAAAGTGAGCGGACTGCCGATCGTGCCGTTCGCGTTTGCTGCTAAAAAAAAAAGTTGCTGCGCTCGTGGGATCGCATGGTCGTCCCGATGCCATTCACACGCGTCGTCTTCCTCTACGGCGCGCCGCTGCTCGTGCCGCGCGACGGCGACACGGAAACATGGCGCAGGCGGCTGCAGGACACAATGAACGAGCTTGCGAATGACGCAGAACGGTTGGTAAACGAATGATCACTTCCATGACCGGCTTCGGCCGCGCTGCCGGCGCGCTTTCGGCGCGCTACTTCGTCGCGGTGACCGCGAAAAGCGTCAATCACCGCTTCCTCGAAACCTCGGTGCGCATCCCGGATTACTTGTGGGAAGCCGAGGCCACGGTGCGAGGACTGACCTCGGAGACATTCGCGCGCGGTAAGGTCGACATCTCCGTCCGCGTGCAGCGCACCGCGCAACCCGACTACAACGTGCGCATCAACACGCAGATCGCGAATACGGTCGTTCCGCAGCTGCGCGCCATCGCCGAAGAACTCGGACTCGGATCGACCTTTTCCGGCAGCGATCTGTTGCGTGTTCCCGATCTCCTGCAAGTCGAGGCGATCGACGCCGAGATCACGGAAGAGGAACGCGAATCGCTGGCCAACATCGTCCGCGACGCGCTTGCTCAGATGAAGGCGATGCGCGTGCGCGAGGGCGAATCGCTGCGCACCGACATCACCACGCGGCTGCAGACCATCCGCGAATTGCAGCAGCGACTGGCCACATATCGCGACGAGATCCGCAACGAATTGCTGGCGTCGTATCAGCAGCGCGTGCAGGAAATCGCGAAAGTCGCTGGCGTCGACGTCAATCAGGATCGCATCGCCCAGGAAGTGGTGATCATGGTCGAGAAAGGCGATGTGGCCGAGGAGTTGACCCGGCTCGCGCATCACGTCGAGCAGGCGGAGAAAGCGGTCAGCGGGGGAGAAGCGGCCGGAAAAAAACTCGATTTTCTCTCGCAGGAAATGCTGCGCGAAGTGAACACGATGGGCTCGAAGTCGCGCTCCGCGGCGCTGCGAACCCTCGTTGTAGAATTGAAAACCGAGGTCGAGCGGATCCGCGAGCAGGTCCAGAATGTCGAGTAACTTCCACCCCGATGGGACGTTGTTCATCGTCTCTGGCCCGTCGGGTGCCGGAAAGACGACGCTGATCAACCGCGTCCGCGAACAGCTCGAGCCGATCGGAATCACGCTCTACTTTTCGGTCTCGCACACGACGCGCCGCCCGCGAACCGGCGAGATCGACGGCATCAGCTATCACTTCGTTCCATCCGACGCATTCGAGGCCATGGTGGCGCGCTCGGAATTTATCGAATGGGCTCGCGTTCATGAGCAGCGGTACGGGACTTCGAAGGCGGAAGTTCTCGATCGCCTCAAGAGCGGCAAAGACGTCATTCTCGACATCGACTATCAGGGCGCCAGGCAGATCGCTGACGATCCTGAACTGAAACCGCGGTCGCTCAACATTTTCATTTTTCCGCCGTCGTTCGATCACCTCGAACAGCGGCTCAACGATCGCGGGCTGAACAGCGAAGACGAGATTCGAACGCGATTGCAGAAGGCGGCCGACGAGATCGACGCCGGCAAAGAGTTTTACGACTACGTCATCATCAACGATGACCTGAACGTCGCCGCCGAGTGTTTGAAGGCGGCGATCATCGCCAAGAAGCTACAGACGAAGACGGCGCTCGAAGCGATCACCGCGATGGCCGAGCGCCTGAAGGAGGAACGAGATGGAAGGTTTGCCAGAGGGCATTGACAGCAAGTTCCGCTACGTGTTGCTCGTAGCCAAGCGCGCCGAACAGCTGGTGCAGGGATCCGCGCCGAAGAGCAAGAGCAAACACGCCAAGCCGACGCGCATGGCGATGGAAGAGATCGAAAAGAACCAGGTGAAGTGGCAGCTCACGCCGCCGGAAGAAGAAACGACGGCACTGGAAACGGAGTAAGGGTGTGGGAGGTCTCGTTGCCGTTCTGTTCCATTCGCCACGTCCCGTAAGCGTGTAAAGCCGTAGAACGTTCGCCGCAAATCGCGCGAACATCTCTGACTCCCCACCCCCGACTCTCCACCCCCCACATG
>JBAVBF010000352.1:0-15426 GCA_049586115.1 Thermoanaerobaculia bacterium
ACGTCCGACGATGGCATCCGCGGACGCGATCTCGGCGTCGTACGGCTTGAAGCGGGAACGGTACGGTTCCGGCGCGTCGTACGGCGCGTGCGGTTCGTACAAATGCAGCAGGAAAAACAGCGGCTGCCCGGCACGCGCGCCGATCCACGTCTCCGCAATCGCCTCGGTGTCAACGCCGCTCCTCTGGATTCCACCGAGCGACTGGTCCGCGCGTTCGGCGATGTGGTCGTCGAAGAATTGGAACCCTCGCGCGATTCCTGTTTCGCGACGCAGAACGTACGCCGAGATTGCCGCTCCCGTCGCATAGCCGTTTCTCTGCAGGACTTCCGCGAGCGTCGGCTTCGTGGGATCGAGATTGAAGCCCATGTTGTCGCGCACGCCGGTGTTGGCAGGCAACAGGCCCGTAAGAATCGTCGCGTGCGATGGCAGAGTCAGCGGGCAGTGACTGAATGCCTTGTCAAAGACGATGGCGTCACGCGAAAACGCATCGATGGCAGGTGTTTCCACGCCGCGATACCCATACACAGGCAGATGGTCCGACCGCAGCGTATCGACGGAGATGATGATGACGGGAGGGCGATCATCGATTGCTGCTTTCCGGCCGCATGCCGCTGCCGCAACGAGGACGGCAGAGAACAGAATGCGTCGCGTTCGGGGAAAGGTTCGCGGCATGGGGACCGGCAGAAAAAAGAAGGTCCGCCGTTGCCGGCGGACCTTCCGTCTGATTCCGGATCTCAGAATTTCAGGCGCGCCCCGAAACGGAGCACGCGAGGACTCATGAGGGTCGAGATGCGGTTGTACGCCGGATCGGTACCGTTGGCGCCGACGTCCAACAGAGTATTGCGATCGAGCACGGTGTGATTGTTGAGGACGTTAAAAGCATCCAGCGAGATATTCACAGTCATCTTACCGGTGGCCTTCAGGTCCTTGGCGATGCGCAGATCGAGGTTGGCGATATTGGGAAGGCGGTTATCGTCGAAATTCGTCGACACCAGCAGATGCTTCGTCGTTCCCTCTTTCTTGTCTTTGAAGCTGACGTAGTACGGGTTCAGGTAACCTTCGCGCCCGTTGAACGCGGCACCGAGGCTTACCTGCCACGGCAATTGGTAGACGCCCGTAATGCTGTAGGCCCATCGCGAGTTGATGTAGTTGCTGCCGATGCCGCCGCCCGACGCCACCTGGGCGCCATTACAGACCGAGCAGCTGTCGAAGGAATTCGTACTGTTGCTCAGCAGCGGCGAGGGATCGATGATCGCTCCCGGTCCGACGTGTTGCGTCCAGTCGGATAGCGTGACGTTGGCCCGCATCATCCAGCGGTTCGACATTCTCTTGACGGCGGAGAGCTCGAGGTCCTGGTACGTTTGCGAGTAGTCCTTGCGATTGGTGAAGACGTAGTTGACGGGAACGGCCACACCGGGCTTGATCGTGTAGTACGGCACGCTGTAGGCGGTACCGTTCGGCAGTACGCCTGTTCTCGTGCCGGCGAGTACGTAATCAGCGGTTGTGTAGTAGTCGCCGGCGCCGCGGGTTTTCTCGAACTGATTCCATGTGAAATCGGTACTGTAACGGTGCGTGTAGTTCGCGGAGAGCGCGAATCCGGGCGTCACTTCGTATTGAATGCCGCCGATGATCTCGTTGGTATTCGGAGGCTTCATGCCGTAATCGACGCGGCCCGGCGAGTAACCGGCCGAGGTGTGATTCGGATCGATATTCGCAAACGAGTAGACACCGGAGGCGAAGTCGATCTCGTTTCTTTGTACGTTGCGGTCGCCGTTGAGGTCATCCCAGTAGTAATAGAGATACTGGACTCGATAGAACGGATTCGACGAGCCGACGTCGCTCGATCCAAGCTGGTTGATGTAGTGGTTGAAACTCGCCCGGATCACTGTTTGCTTGTTTTTGCCGAGCGCGTAGGTCATGCCCACGCGAGGCGAGAACCCATTCCACTTCAATGCCTTCGCATCGCCCGCGTAGTCGACGGCCGGCAGGATGTCGGGCACCAGCGGATTCGCCGGGACGGAGCTGGCGAAGTTCTGTGCGCTCTGCAGGTCATAACGGCCGCCGGCGTTGATGACCAGGTTGCCGAGGATGACGGTATCGCCGACGTAAAGGTCCTTGTACTTCGATCCGAAATTGGGAACGGCATTCCGGGTCAGAGCGGCCAATGCCGAGCCGTCATAGAAATTGCCGAAGGTCTGATTGCCCGGCCACGACGTAATCGAGCTGGCCGGCGTGCTCCGATATTCGAATCCCCACTTCAGCTCGTGGTCGACCTTCGCCACGGTGACGTATTTCGACCCGTCGAGACGGTAGTCCTTCTGCGGAACGTCCTGGTGAAAATAGCTGTATGTGCGATGCCATCCCGAGGAGATGTCGGGATGCTTCTTGGAATAGCTGGCACTCGTCCACCAGGCACTCACATCGCGTCCACCGATCGGATCGAGCGTGTAGCCGTTCTTGACGATGCCGACCAGGCCGGTCATGTAGAAGTTGTTGCCGAATATCTGCGTGTCCTCAAACTTGATGACGTGTCCGGGGCCGCTCTGATCGGTGGCCGTCTCGATGGGGCGGGTGAGGCCGAGGCCGCGGCCGTGGACAGTCTTGTCATTGAACATGTAGTAGCCGGAACCGGTGTTCGACGGCGTGAGCTGCAGGTTCAACTTGCCGTTCCAGCTGGTGATGTGCGTGAGCTGCGGGACGGTCGGACCGGCGATGAAGTTGTTGATGTCGTTCTTCGAATACGCTGCCCACAGCCACAGGCGATCCTTCATGAGCGGACCGCCCGCTTCGAAGCCATAATCGTCGATGTTGTTGATCGAGTTCGCTGACGGGAGGTACAACGCCGCTTCGGTCGGAATCACCGGGTCGGATTGAAATTTCTTGTCGGTCCAGAAGTAGCGTCCTGACCCGGAGAAATCATTCGTTCCGCGTTTGGACACGAGGTTGATCTGCACGCCGGGCGTGCGCAGCCGCGGGTCGGATCCGCCCGTGCTGATCTGCATGTCCTGGAAGGAGTCGAAGTCGTAGTAGAAGTCGGACGTTCCCGTCGACTGCATCTCGGTGACGTTGACGCCGTCGAGGTTCCACTCCGTCTGGTGACGCTCGATTCCCTTGCCGATGAAGTACGACTGCTGGCCGGACTGATTGCCTCCGACGTTCACGGTGCTGACGAGAACGCCGGGGACGGTCTGAAGGACGACCCACGGATCGCGCGCGGACGGTACCTCGCGCAATTCAACCTCGTTGAAACCGGAACCGGTTCCCGTATTGCGGACGTCGATCAGAGGGGTCAATGCAGACACTGTGATCGCTTCGGAGGCCGAGGGCGACATGGTGAAGTCGATCTCGGAATTGGCTCCGATGTTGACGTCGACAGGACGGTGAGAGGTCGCGAAACCACTCAACTCCACGCTGACGTCATAGCGTCCCGGCGACTGGTTGAGGAATCGGTAACTGCCGTTCGGGCCGGTGATGAAGACCTGCGGAGCAGCGATGCCGGTGAGAGTGACGGTGACGCCGGGCAGGGGACTTTGCGAGGAGTCGACAACCTTGCCGACGACGTTTCCTCCTGCGGTCTGCGCAAACGCGAGCGGTGCTGCCAACAACAGGATTCCCGCTACGAACACCGTAAAAATCGGGACGTACCGGTGCAAAGCCTGGTATCGCTTCATTGATCCCCCTTACCTGTTTTTGAAGTGGTGGAACTGCTGGACCTGGATGTGAACCGTGCACGCAATCGGGGCGGTTGTCAATGAAAGACAAGCCATTCGTGACCGCCTTCCTTCTTGCATTTTCTTCTCGTGGAAATCGAGCGCTGGACCGCGGAAGAGAATAGTAGACTCCGGTCGGGATGGCGAGCAATGAAACGAATTGAAGAGGGAACGATCGAGCGAATTGTCGCGGCGGCCGAAGAGAGGCTGGTGCGGCTTTGCGCGATCTCATCGGAGAGCGGCAACGCGGCCGGGATTCGCAGCGTCGCGGATCAACTGAGGCCCGAACTGGAGCGCCATGGCTTGCACGTCGACGTCGCCGACGAGCCGGATGCCGCTGGTAAACCGCAACCGGTCCTGATCGCTCGCGGCCCTTCCGTGGACGGCAATTCTCATCTCCTGCTCCTCGGCCACATGGACACGGTTCTGCCGGCAATCGAGCCGCAGATCGAAGGCAGAACGCTCTTCGCAACCGGATCGCTCGACATGAAGGGCGGCCTGACGATGCTCCTCGGCGCACTCGATGTCCTCGCGGCGCGGGAGGAGCAGTTTCCGTCCGATCTCCTGGTTGTGCTCGTCCCCGATGAAGAGTCGGAAAGCCTCATTTCCGGAGACTCGACCAATCGTTGGAGCAAGAATGCGCGGGCCGTGTTGGTGCTCGAACCGGGTCAGGCGCGCGCGAACGGAGAGACGCTCGTGGCGGGCCGCCGCGGGATGGTTGAGTGGAAGCTCGAAGTCGTGGGTCGAGCGGCGCACTCGGGACTGGCTTACTGGTCCGGACGATCCGCCGTCGCCGCTGTGGCCGATTGGTGTGCGCAGGCGCAGAGTCTCTCAAAGCCCGGCGCAGCTCCTACGGTGAATATCGGACGACTCGTCGGCGGCGGGGCCGATTTTGTTCGCGATCTCGGCAGGCATCACGGCCTCGTGGGGACGTCGCGGCAACTCAACGTGATCTCGGACTACGCGATCGCCGAGGGCGAGTTCCGGTTTCTGACGGCGGCGGATGGAGACGACATGCTCGCCGCGCTCCAGCGTCTGACGGCGGAAATCGCCGCGCGTCATGAAGTCGCGGCGACGTTTACCCCCGGCATGCACGTCGCTCCCGTCGATCCGAACGGTCCCGGCGCCGACCTCGTCCAGCGGACGGTCGCGCTCGCGGCCAAACGCGGCCTGCATCTCGAAATCGAGGAGGACCGCGGCGGCGTCTCGTTCCCGAACTTCATCGCCGATCCTGCGAAAACACCGGTGGTCGACGGCCTCGGCCCGACGGGCGACGGGATGCACATTCGCGGTGAGTTTCTGAACCTCGACTCGCTCGGCCCGCGGATTCTTCTCCTCGCCGATCTACTGGCTACGCTGTGAGACTGTGAGGAAATCCTTGGAACTTAATGCGACGCGTTGTCATCCAGAGCCGCCGGAGGACGGCGGAGGAACTCAAGATGCGCGGCTCCGGCTGAAACCCTCGGTTTCAGTGCAAGTTGCGAATCTTGAGCTCCTTCGCCGTCCTTCGGCGGCTCTGGATGACAGCCGTCACAGTCTCGTTTGACGAGCGGTCCGACCCCATCACTTCCGTTTCGATCCCACAGGAGGCACCACGCCCATGTCCGAAGTGGCAGATCCAACACCTCGGGGCTACCGCATGCCCCACACGCTCGTCATCGTCGGCGCGCTCATCGTCATCGTGCTCGTGCTTTCGTGGGTCATCCCATCGGGCACGTATCAACGCGTCGATCGCGCCGGGAGGCAGGTCACGGTTCCCGGCACGTATCACCAAGTCGCGAAGGTCTACCTCGGCGGGCAGTGGCTGATGATCGCGCCGATCAAAGGGTTCGTGGACGGCGCACTGATCATCTCCTTTCTTCTGCTGATCGGCGGCTCGTTCAACGTGATCCAGGAGACCGGAACGATTCACTTCGCGATCAAGCGAGTGACGGTCGCATTGAGGTCGAAACCGGTCCTCGAGAAGCTGTTGATTCCGGTGCTGATGATCATCTTCTCGCTCGGCGGATCGATCTTCGGGATGGGCGAGGAGACCATCCCGTTCATCATGATTTTCGTTCCGCTCGCGCTATCGCTCGGCTACGACTCGATCGTCGGTACGGCCATTCCGTTCCTCGGCGCCGCCGCCGGATTCAGTGCCGCGTTCTTCAATCCGTTCACGGTCGGCATCGCGCAGGGACTGGCCGGTCTGCCGCTCTATTCGGGATTCGGCTACCGCGTCGTGACGTGGTTCATCGGCACCGGCGTGACCATCGCGTGGGTGATGGTTTACGCGGCACGCGTGAAGAAGAATCCGCAATTGAGTCCCGTCTACGAGCTCGATCGCGCCCGCGACCTGAGCTCCTACGACGCCAACGCGGCGCCCGAGCCGTGGACGCCGCGCCGCGCGCTGGTACTCGTGCTTTTCGTCATCAGCATGGTGACGCTGATCTGGGGGATCCTCGAGGCCAAATGGTTCATCGAGGAGATCGGCGCGCTGTTTCTGGCGATGGGCCTGTTGATGGGCATCGTGGCCGGCCTGCGCGCGAACGAGATCGCGAAGCATTTCGTCGCCGGTGCGAAAGACATGGTGACGGTGGCACTCATCATCGCCTGCGGCCGGTCGCTGCTGATCATCGCGCGCGAAAGCGCCATCCTCGACACCATCCTGCAATCGAGCTCCCAGGCAATCTCCGGCCTTCCGGCCATCGCGGCGGTTTACGTGATGTTCTTCATCCAGGCCCTCATCAATTTCTTCATCCATTCGGGGACGGCGCAGGCTGCGCTGACGATGCCGATCATGACGCCGCTCGCGGACCTGGTCGGCATCACGCGGCAGACGACGGTCTACGCGTATCAGCTGTGCGAATTCATCAACCCGATCCTCCCGACGTCCGCCGTGACGATGGGCGTCCTCGGCATGGCGAAAATCCCGTGGGAGAAGTGGGCGCGCTGGTTCCTGCCGCTGATGATCATCCTCATCATCCTCAGTCTGCTGCTGCTCATCCCGCCGGTGCTGGTGAAGTGGGGACCATTTTGAAGACGCTTCTGATCGCTGCCATCGCGTTCCGTTGCGCCTCGCTCTTCGCGGTCATGCCGTCGGACCACCGCGCCCTGACGCGGACGATTTCCTACGCCGAGATGAAGACGTTTCTCGAGTCGGTCGACGGCAAAGGTCCGGTCCATGTCTCCATCGAAGGGACGAGCACCAAGGGACGCTCCGTCTATCTCGTGCGTCTTGCGCGTTCCGCCAATCCCGCGTGGAAGATCGTGTACTACGCGCAACAGCATGGCGATGAGATCTCCAGCAAGGACGCGCTGCTCTACCTGATCCGCGACATCGCCGCGCATCCCGAAAAACTGCCGGCGGATACCGGCGTCTGGATTCTGCCGATGATGAATCCCGACGGCGCGGAAGCCGGCACCCGCGTCAGCGGAGCGGGCGTCGATCTCAACCGCGATCACATCACGCTCGAACAGCCCGAGACGCAGGCGCTCTATCGCGTCATCCGGCGCGTGCGGCCGGACATTGCCGTCGACTGTCACGAGTTCGGACGCGCATCCGAGGCCTGGCGGAAAACAGGGTGGGAGAAGTGGCCCGACATCACCATGGACCGGCTGAACAATCCGCTGTTCGATGCCGCGCGCGTGGCGGCGGGCGAGCGCTGGTTTGCGGAAGCGGCGAAGGCGGAAGCGGCGGCCGGTCATCCGTTTCTCCGGTACACGGTCGGCGGCGCGCCGCCCGATGACGAACAGCGGCACTCCGCGCCGGAGATCGACTCGGCGATGAACGCCGTCGGCACCTACGGCGGACTGTCGTTCATCATCGAAGCGGCCGCGCGCGACGGCAGTGAGGTCATTGCCCGCGAGTTGGGCAATCGCGTCGACGCCTATCTCGTGCTGTTCCGCATGTTCATTCACGATGATGGGCATCGCGCCGAGGATCGTGAGGCGATCCGGAAGGCGCGCACGAAACACCTTCCGCCATTTCTGCCGACGAACTACCCGTGGGTCAATGCGGTCGGAACGGTCACGCACGTTCCCGTGACCGAGGTGGCCACCCATCGGACGATCGACGTGCCGACCATGAACATGATGACGACGGTTGCGGTCAAGAAAAGCGTCACGACTCCGATTGCGTACGTTGTGGAAGCGCGCGCCGCGGGAGCGATCGGCGCGCTTCTGGATCGTCACGCCATTCCTTACGAGACTCTGACGTCGCCGCGAAGTTTCGAGGTCGAGGCATGCACGCTTCTGCGCCTCGAAGATCAGTTCGACGACGTCTACTCGCGATACGAAGGGCGTCAGATCGTTCATGTCGAGCCGCTCGCAAAACGTGAGCTGCCGGCAGGATCGCTGCTGGTTCCGCTGCGCGGCGAGACGGCGCTCCGCGCGGCGCTCGTGCTCGAGCCGGCGGCGTTTTACGGCATCTATCAGTACGCGAACTTCCGGTCGCTCGTCGCTTCGGATGGCGCCCTTCCGGTGCTGCGCGTCATGCGCTGAAGGTGGATATGGACAATTCGAATATCCGCGCACTTGCAGAACGGTCGATCGGCGCCATCGATCAGATCGAGCTGCTGACGGTACGGCTGCCGTTCGTGAAGCCGTTTTCGATCAGCTCGGCCACGTGGACGGCGAAAGAAGCGCTCCTGCTTCGCGTCGATGGCGACGGAATCAGCGGTTGGGGAGAATGCGTCGCCGATCCCGATCCGTACTACGCCTCCGAGACGACGGCGACGGCGCATCACATCATCAAAGACTTTCTGCTTCCCGTCGTCGAGAGCGGCATCACCCTGGCGGAACTGGAGCGACGGTTTCAACGTGTGCGTGGTCATCGCATGGCGAAGGCGACGATCGAGAATGCGTTGATCGACCTGATCGCCCACCGGGAACAAATCCCGCTCCACGAGCTCCTCGGCTTTCCGCGCAGGCCGGTTCCGTCCGGCATCAGCATCGGCATCCAGGAAACCTCCGCGGAACTGATCGATGCGGTCGCCGAGGCGATCGCGATCGGCTATCACCGCATCAAGATGAAGATCAAACGCGGCGCCGACATCGAGATGGTGCGCGCGGTGCGCGAGCGGTTTCCCGACGTTCCGCTGATGGTCGACGCCAACGGCGACTACTCGCTCGACGACGCAGCGCACCTGCGGGAGCTCGACCCGTTCGACCTGATGATGATCGAGCAGCCGCTTTCGTACAGCGACATCTACGGCCACTCGATCCTTCAGCGCAGTCTGTCAACGCCGCTCTGTCTCGATGAGTCGATTCACGATCTCGCCGACGCGCGCGCCGCAATTGCCCTCGGCAGCTGCCGGATTCTCAACATCAAGCAGGGCCGCGTCGGCGGTCTCATGGAAGCGCTGCGGATCGCCGACTTCGCAGCCGCGCACGACATCCCGGTCTGGTCCGGCGGCATGGACGAGACGGGCATCGGCCGCGCGGTCAACATCCATCTGCAGACCTCTTCATCGTTCACAGTTCCCGGAGACACGTCGGAAACGCGTCTCTATTTTCATGAGGACATCGTCGAGCCGGCGGTGGTGCTGGATGAGCATGGATTCATCGCCGTCCCCGAAGGCGCGGGGACGGGCGTGCGGATCAACCACGAGATTCTGAAGAAGGTCATGCTGCAGACAGAGCGCCTGCGATGAGACGCTTCGAGGACTTCGTCCAAATGCCGATCCGGCGTATCGCACTCGCAATGATCGTGTTCGCCAGCATTCGCGCCGCCGCGCAGACGCCGGCCGCCACTGCTCCGAACGATGCGGCGACTGATTTCGTTGCGCCACTCTCCGGGAAGCCTTTCGCCGAACCGCTTGCGAGCCGCGTCGCCGCGATCTCGGACGTCGCGATCGGCGTTCACATCAACCTTCTAGCGTCGCCGGCGCTCGAAGGCCGAGGGCTGGGAACGCACGGGCTTGATGCCGCCACCGAGTACGCAGCTGCGACTCTTCGTCTCGCCGGGATTCCGCCGTATGGAGCAACTGGCAGCTATTTCCAACTGGTGCCGTTGCGCAAGGTCACCGGGACCAGAGGACAGATTGAGATCGAGCGCCGCGATCGCGAGGGGATCGTCACACGCGCCTTCGCATCCGGCGTCGACTGCCTCTTTTCCGCGCAGCCGCCACAGACGTTGAAGGCGCCCGTGGTCTTCGCCGGCTTCGGAATCCGCGAGCCTCAACTTGGGCGCGACGATTACGCGGGCCTCGACGTGCGAGGACGAATCGTCCTGATCGTTGCGGGCGTTCCCGGCGGCGCTGCGTGGCAGACGCCGGAGCTCCTGGCGCGCTACGCGGCGAGCGGTACGCGTGAACGCTACGCCCTGAAAATCGAAACCGCGCGCGCCCTCGGCGCAGCCGCCGTTCTCGCTGTGGAGGACGAAGGGTTCGCCACCAGCCTGGCCGAAAATGTCGCCGATGAAGAGCGCGCCTTCCGTTCCTACGATCGCGATCCTCACGAGCTCCCCATGCTCGTGCGCGTGTCACCCACCGTGGCGGCGGCGATCACGGGCGAGGACGTGGCCGCGCAATCGGCAAGCAGCGCGACGCGCCCACCGCAGCCCGCGAGTACGGCGACCATCCGGGTCAGCGGCGAAGAACAGCTGATCGTCAGCCGCAACGTGCTCGGCATCCTCATCGGCTCCGATCCCAAACTGCGCGATGAGGCAGTGATCATCGGCGCGCACATCGATCATCTGGGCATGGAAGGCGGCGTCATCCATCCCGGCGCCGATGACAACGCCTCAGGCGTGGCGGCGCTGCTGGAGATCGCGAAGACCTTTGCGGCCTCGCCGGAAAAACCGAAGCGCACGCTGATCTTCGCGTTCTGGACCGGCGAGGAAGAGGGCCATCTTGGCTCCGCATTCAACGTGAAGCATCCACGCTGGCCGCTGGCGCGCGTCGCCGCGTACCTGAATCTCGACATGATCGGACACCCATGGCTCGCGACCGAGATCGGCAAGCTCGTCGATGACAGCCACCTTCCCGGCGCCGATGCATACGTCGCCTCCGTGAAGGCGGAAAACTTCGTCGAGCCCGGAGTACCTCGCGGATTTCCTGCGCTGGAGCGGGCGCTGCGAGATTCGGCACGCGGCAACGCGCTCGCCATGCACATCGATTGGACCGACGGAAAGTACGGTGGCAGCGACTACCGGGACTTCGCGCGCGCCGGCGTCCCCTTCATCCGCTTCTTCGGCAACTTCTTTCCCGATTACCACAAGCCCGGCGACACTCCCGACCGTCTGGACATGACGCAGGTCCAGCGTGTTGCCCGCTTCGCCTTCGCCACGGCGTGGGAGCTGGCAAACCAATAACGATTCACACGGCGGGATAGACTTGAACGACGAAGGAGAGATGGTGCATGAATGCTCGTCGCCTTGTCCCGGTCTGTGCTGCGCTTCTGTTTCTGGCCTGCCGTTCGGAAAAGGCCGTCTCGCCTCAACCGTTGCGGCAATCGGCCATCACCATCACGCCGGCCATGCCGGCGGATGTCCCGGGCGGGGCTCCGAATGCTGACCTGACGACAGCGGCCCGTTTCGCGTGGCAGCAGTTCATCGCGTTGAATTGGCCGGCCGGCAAGGGAGGCGCGGCCCGCGGGAAGCCGGACGAGCAGTCGCTCTTCGCGGCGAATCCGGGCGTGCCGCTGGTCTGGGAAACCTTTCGCTCGAAGGTCGAGATCTATCCGCCCGGCGGAACCGCGGCCACGCCGCCGCACGGCTACGCGCAGGGAGCACCCGACTACGGCTGGAATGATCCTCCTCAGTATCCCTACGTCGAGCCGGTCGGGCCGTGCGCGGGAGCGTCGCAGGCTTCGGTCTCGCCGGCCTGGATCAATCTCGATGAGGTTTCCCAGGTCGGCTTCGATCACATGCGCGCCGGCAGCGCGCCCGGCAACACTGACGACGAGAAGCTGATCCGCTTCACGGCAAAGGCCAACGAGGATCATTACCGCTACATCGCCTCCAACCAGTACTGGTACAAAACCGATCCCAACGATGCGAAGCCCGCTCCCTACAACACGGTGACGGCCAATTTCACGAAGGCCGTGGCCTCGGGTGAGTTCGTGCCCGGTACTCCCTACGTTCTGTTTCCCGACCAGACCATGGAAGCGAAAGCCGCTTTCCGCCGGCTCAATGCGCGCGAGCGCCAGAGTGGCCGTTACCATCTGGCCTGGGTCCGCTTCTACGAGACGAACGCCGTCGGGAAGCCGTGCTATCGGGAAGAGCAGTGGGGCCTGCTGGCGCTGCACATTATCCAGAAGACGCCCAGCGCTCCCGCGTACACCTGGGCCACCTTCGAGCAGGCCGACAATCTCCGCACCGAGGCCGATGCACCGATCGAGGATGAAAACGGGACGATCATCGTTCCCGGGCTGCCGGCATTCACGCCTGCGATGGCTTACCAGGACGGCGTCTACAAAGACAATCCTGCAGCGCCGTGTGTGTCGATCGCCGGGAAGACTACGCCGCCGTGCGTCGCCGACCCGCCTTCGGCTCCCTTCTGCAAAGATCCGGCGGCGCGTCTTTACTTTGACGAAATCCTCAATGACGCCTCCGGAAATCCGGTGAACGACCGCATCCCTGTCGGCGGCAACATCTGCGCGACCGCCCGGGCCCATCCGATTCCCGATCCGGTCATCGCCGTGAATCGCGAGGCGCACGACGCGATCGCCGATTACGAGAAGCAGCACCAACTGCAGCCATCGCCGTGGCGCTACTACAAGCTCGTAAACGTGCAGGCGTATCCGTTCGACAAGAGCGAGATCGGCAGCGATCCCGTCAAAGGCGCCACGTTCTACACCTCGAACATGGTCGTCGAGACCGACTACAGCTTGCAGCATCACAGCGGCGGCCCGGAGCCGAAGACCGGCGGCGCGCCGAGCGATCTTCCGGCGAATTTTCCACCCCAGCCGGCGCCGAAAGAAACACCAGCTGCGACGACGTACCAGAACACCTACATCCTGAACGCCGACGGCTCATTCCGGAAGCGCTACAACATGGGCGGCTGCACCGGCTGCCACGGCGAGGCGCAGATCCTGGCCGGAACCGACTATTCGTACATTATGGTCCTTCCCGCAGCCACGCTGCCGGACACCGCGGGGAACGGCAGGACGATGACGCTGCGCTACAGGTACCTTGGGCTGCTCGACAACCGGAGGCCGTAATGGCGGCCGCGTTCCATGAGGTCCTCTCAGAACACGACGTCGCCGAAGGAAACGTGGCCTGAGGGGGTGATGTGAAAGTCCTTCACTTTGCGGGCGCGGATCGCCGTCGAGGCGCCGTAGATCAGCGGGACCATCATCGCTTCCGACTCGATGAGATCGGTGATGACTTTACGATTGGCGGACGTTGGATTCGTGCGGTAGGCGGCCAGCGCCGCGTCCGTAGCGGGGTCGCTCCAGCGCGCCAGGTTGGTCAGGTACTGGCCGTCCCGCGATACCTGCGCCGAGGACAGCAGCGACTCATAGAACTCCGCCGGATCGGGATTGTCCGCAACCCAGCCGCCGAGGCCCATGTCGTAATCGCCGGTGGCCAGCGCGCGAAAGGCCTCGGCGCTGCTGCGCGGCTGCTTGAGCTGAACGTCGATTCCATACGTTCCGAGCTGTCGGGCGATTTCCTTCGCCGACGCCAGCGGCTTGGGAAGGTAAGGGCGCGGAGTCCAGGTCATCAGCATTTGAATGCGGGGAGGTTTTGCGGGGTGATGGCGCAACAGCTCGCGGTCGCGCGTGGGCGTCAGGCCGGAGGGCTTGCTCATGAGCAGCGGAATGATGTCGCGTGCAAGAAATGCAAAATGATTTTTTTCGTAATTGATCTCGGCAATCGGGACAGGATTGATGGCGTCCCGAACGGCACGGCGTAGCGACGCGTCGCGGAAGATCGGCCTCTCGCTATTCAGAAAAAGGAAGCCGGTGGAGTTGCCCGGCTGCATCATCGGATGAAATCCGGAGATGCCGTAGCGGACGACGTCCTGCGCCGCAAGGTGGAGCGTCAGGTCCATCTGACCATTTCTGGCGGCGTTGATCAGACTCGTCGGCGTACCGTCGGCGTCGGGCGGATACATGGAGAAGACCAGTTCATCGGCGTGCGCCGTGCCGGCATAGCGCGGATTGCGCACCAGGCGCACCTCGCCGGCATTGCTCAGCATGTTCAGCGACGTCGCTCCGGCAAACTGGTAAGGGCCGGTGCCGAACATCGCCGTTCCCTTCTCGAGGACGATGCCGCAGTTCCATTGCGTGAGCACGTTTTCGAAGCGGGGGCTGGGTCCGGTCATCGCGAAATGCACTCTGCCGTCACGCGCCGAGACCGTGGCCCGGCCGCGAAGAGCTCCCGCTTTCGCGAGCGACGACGCGGCGATGGCGGCGGTCAGCGGCGTTCCATCGGAGAACACGATGCCTTCGCGCACGGCGGCTGAATACACCGGTTGTGCGCCGGCGCGCTCCTCACGCAACGGCCCGGCGAAGAGGTGCGGCTCAATGGCGCCGGACGGTGTGACGCGATACGCCATCTCGAAAATCTGACCGAGGACAAGGCCGGTGATCGTGTCGAAAATCTCGCGCGGATCGAGCGTTCCCATTCCGGCGAGAACACCGATCCGCAGCGTGCGGCGATCGTCGGATGCAACTGGAACGGGCGTCGTAGAAGTGGTCATGACGGTCTCACATCGCGGAAAAAGGATTGCGAGCGTACCCCGGCCGAGAACGGAGCGGTGTCACCGAAGTGTGAGGGCTGAAGGCGATTGGGGTCAGGCCTTCGCTCTTCGGTTTCGCCTCCGCCGATCGAAGGTCTGCCCCCAAGGTTCTGATCCTCGGCGCGTACTGTTGTCACGAAAGAGCTCAACGTTTGGCGCGGGGCGCACTGCCCCTCACCGGCAAGACACTCGCGCGTGCGCGGTCATGGCCGAACGATGACAGCAGAAGCCGAACATCGGTTATCGCCCGAACGGTGCCGGGCAGCTACACGTTCCGCGTCATGGCTACGAACGAAGATGGCGTGCGGAGCAGAAACGAGGCTCGGCTGCCCCTGGTCATCGATCCGCGCTGGTTCGAGACCTGGTGGGCGCGCCTGCTTGCATTCGTGCTTCTGATCGCGGCTCTCTGGGGAATCGTGCGGCTGCGCGTCGCTGCACTCCACGCGCAGCAGGCCGAGCTCAAGGGGCTCGTGGCGAAAGCACCCGAGGCCTCGCGGCTGCCAATGAGCGACTCCGAGGGTTGTTGTATCTGGACGGACTGACAGGCATTGCCAATCGCCGCCGCTTCGATGAAGCGCTGGAGGAGGCATGCGCGACTGACTCTCCGATCTCGCTCATCCTGATCGACCTCGATCACTTCAAGCAACTCAACGACACGCAGGGCCATCAGGACGGTGACGAAGCCCTCCGCGCCGTCGCCGCGCTCCTGGCCGAACGAACGGAGTCGCGCGGCGGTCTGGCCGCCCGCTTCGGCGGCGAAGAGTTTGCCTGGCTGCTTCCGGGTCTCAACTTGGACGAGTCGATGGCGGAAGCAGAAACGCTCCGGCTCACGATTCGCAACGCCGCCATCCGCCACACCACCGCCGCCCACGCCGTCGTCACCGTCAGGTCGGCGTCGCCGCAGGCCTAGGAATGACGCCCCAGGCACTCGCCGCGCTGCCGCCGCCCTCTACCGCGCCAAATCCGGCGGACGCGATCGGTGGAGGGGGAAGAGCTGGAGCGTCATTGCGATGATGTGAGGGCCAATGCACGCGATCGGCCGCTGCGCG
>JBAVBF010000353.1:0-4456 GCA_049586115.1 Thermoanaerobaculia bacterium
CAACATCTCCTTTCCGATCGCCGTCCTGACGGGCTTTCTCCATTGACCACAGCTCGCGGACCACACAAGCAGGTGAAGACTCGATGACTCTGGACAGCAAAATCCCGCCCGGACCGATCGACGAAAAGTGGGAGTACGCCAAGGCCCACTACAAGCTCGTCAATCCGGCCAACAAACGAAAGTACGACGTCATCGTGGTCGGCGCCGGCCTGGCCGGTGCTGCTGCCGGCGCATCGATGGCGGAGCTCGGCTACAACGTGCACTGTTTCGTCTACCACGACTCGCCTCGGCGCGCGCACTCCATCGCCGCGCAGGGCGGCATCAACGCCGCGAAAAATTACCAGAACGACGGCGACAGCATCTACCGGCTTTTCTACGACACCGTCAAAGGCGGCGACTATCGGTCGCGCGAAAGCAACGTCTATCGGCTCGCGCAGCTGAGCGTGAACATCATCGATCAGGCCGTCGCGCAGGGAGTGCCGTTCGCGCGCGAGTACGGCGGTCTGCTCGAGAATCGTTCCTTCGGCGGCGTGCAGGTCTCGCGCACCTTCTACGCGCGCGGCCAGACCGGCCAGCAGCTTCTTCTCGGCGCGTTCCAGGCGCTCGAACGCCAGATCGCACTCGGACGCGTGAAGATGTACCCGCGCCACGAGATGCTCGATGTCGTGCTCGTCGACGGGCAAGCCAAGGGCATCGTCACACGCAACCTCGTCACCGGCACGATCACGTCGTATGCCGCCGACGCCGTCGTCCTCGCTACCGGCGGCTACGCGAACGTCTTCTACCTTTCGACGAACGCCAAAGCTTCGAATGCGACTGCGATCTGGCGCGCCTATCGGCGCGGTGCGTACTTCGCGAATCCTTGCTACACGCAGATTCATCCGACGTGCATCCCGCAGAGCGGCGACTTTCAATCGAAGCTGACGCTGATGTCAGAGTCGTTACGCAACGACGGCCGGATCTGGGTGCCGAAGGTCGCCGGTGACGCACGCCGTCCCGATCAGATCCCGGAGGCCGAGCGCGACTACTACCTCGAACGCAAATATCCGAGCTTCGGCAATCTCGCGCCGCGCGACATCGCATCCCGAGGCGCGAAAGAAGTCTGCGACGAAGGGCGCGGGGTCGGTCCCGGCGGCCGCGGTGTCTATCTCGATTTCGCCGACGCCATCAAGCGTCTCGGCCGCAACGTCATCGAAGAGCGCTACGGCAATCTCTTCGAAATGTACGCAGACATCACTGCCGAGAATCCATACGAAACGCCGATGCGCATCTACCCGGCGCCGCACTACACGATGGGCGGGCTGTGGGTCGACTACAACCTGATGTCGACGATTCCGGGACTCTACGTCGGCGGCGAAGCGAACTTCTCCGATCACGGCGCCAACCGCCTCGGCGCAAGCGCGCTGATGCAGGGGCTTGCCGATGGCTACTTCGTTCTTCCCGTCACGATCGGCGACTACCTCGCGGGCCAACTCGGTAAGAAGGTGTCCGCCGATCGTCCCGAGTTCCGGCAGACGCAGGCCGAGGTTGAGCAGAGGATCGGAAAGCTCGTGGGGGCGAAGGGAAAACGCAGCGTCGACTCCTTCCACAAAGAGCTCGGCAACATCATGTGGGAACGCTGCGGCATGGCCCGCACCGCGGAAGGATTGAAGAGCGCGATCTCCGACATCCGCGTCCTTCGCGAGCAGTACTGGCGCGATGTTCGCGTTTTGGGAACCGATGCCGAGCCGAACCAAGCCCTCGAAAAAGCGGGACGCGTGGCCGATTTCTTCGACCTCGGCGAGCTGATGTGCATCGATGCCCTGCAGCGCGAGGAATCGGCGGGCGGTCACTTCCGCGTCGAATATCAGACCGCCGACGGTGAGGCCAAACGCAACGACGATGACTTCCTCTATGTCAGCGCGTGGCAGTTCAAAGGCGACAACGCCGCGCCCCAACTGCACAAAGAACCGCTCGTCTACGAGGAAGTGAAGCTGGCGACCAGGAGCTACAAGTAATGGATCTCACTCTAGAAGTCTGGCGTCAGGCGTCACGCACCGCGGACGGGAAATTCGTCACGTACCACGCGAAGGGCATCAGTCCCGACGCGTCGTTCCTGGAGATGCTCGACGTCGTCAACGAAGAGCTCACCGAGCGCGGCGAGCAGCCCATCCACTTCGAGCACGATTGCCGCGAAGGCATCTGCGGCTCCTGCGGGATGATGATCAACGGCGTCGCGCACGGTCCGATCGGCGGCACGGCCACCTGCCAGTTGCACATGCGCCACTTCAAGGACGGCGACAACATCCGCGTCGAGCCGTGGCGCGCGCGCGCCTTCCCGATCATCAAAGATCTCATCGTCGACCGCAGCCCGCTCGATCAGATCATTCAGGCGGGCGGCTACATCTCCGTCAACACCGGCAGCGCCATCGAAGCAAACACACTGCTGATTCCGAAGGCGGTGCAGGAGCGCTCGATGGATGCCGCCGAATGCATCCAGTGCGGCGCCTGCGTCGCGCAGTGCCCCAACGGCGCCGCACAACTCTTCACCTCCGCGAAAATCTCCCACCTCGGACTGCTCCCGCAAGGCCAGCCCGAGCGCTACGGCCGTGTCATCCGCATGGTGGAAGTGATGGAAGAGCACTTCGGCAGCTGCACGATGTACGGCGAATGCGAAGCGGTCTGTCCGAAAGAGATCTCCATCGACTTCATCGCCCGCATGAACCGCGACTACCTCGCCGCGAAGTTCAAGAACCGCAAGAGCGCCGAGGAGTAAGTTCCCTGGAAACGCGGGCGTCCCGCCCGCCTTTCTTGGCACAATCGTGAAGCGTAGTTGTGACCACGGTGAGGGCCTATGCAGCGACAAAGATCAGCGCGGCGGAATGTCGGGCTGCAGTTGCTCTTCGACCAGCGTCGTTTGCCAGGCTAGTGAAGGCCGCACCGCGCCGACCCTTTTTCCGAAGAATCCCAACCGCTCCTCGGCCGCATCCTGCACGTCGAAGATGAGGACGTCGTCGAGGCGATAGACGAGTTGCTGTTCATTGCGGCGGATACTCAGCTCGACGCGGTGCACGCCGTCATTGAGGAGATCGCCCGGGATTTCAAAGGAGCTGCGGTAGAGGCCGGCCGGAGACGATTGCCCGGTCCAAGGGCCGGAGGAGGTGTTGAAAATCGGATAACCCTCCTCGGTGCGGATGATTACCGCGATTTCGAGCGGCGATCCGGCGACCAGATTCCAGTATTCGATTTCCACGCGCAGTGGCGTCCGGACCGTGAAATGGTCTTCGAATTCAGCGACCGCCGGCACGATGGCGGCGCGGCGCACGCGGACGCGGTCATTGCCAGGCGCGAAGGCCGGATCAACCCACAACTGCTGGCTCATCGTCGTCAATGTCGTTTTTAGATAATTGCCGATGACGCGCGCCGGTTCTCCGTCCTCCAGGACTCGCCCCGTGGCCATCCACAAGACGCGGCTGCAGAGGTTCTGCACTGCAGCCATGTTGTGCGACACAAAGATGACCGTGCGGCCGTTCTGCGAAACCTCGCTCATTTTGCCGAGGCATTTCTTCTGGAACGCGGCGTCGCCTACGGCCAGGACTTCGTCGACGATGAGGATTTCGGGCTGCAGATGCGCGGCGACGGCAAACGCGAGCCGCATGTACATGCCCGTGGAGTAACGCTTGACCGGCACGTTGAGAAACCGGCCAAGCTCGGCGAAGGCGACGATCTCGTCGAAGTTGCGCGCGATTTCCGCGTGCTTCATGCCGAGGATCGCACCATTGAGGTAGATGTTTTCGCGTCCGGAAAGCTCACCATGAAAACCGGTTCCGACCTCGAGCAGACTTCCTACACGCCCATAAAGCCTGACCCGTCCCTCGGTCGGCTCGGTGATGCGCGAGAGGATTTTCAATAGCGTCGATTTGCCCGCACCATTGACGCCGACGATGCCGAGGCGTTCGCCGGGGAGAATGTCGAGATTGATTCCGCGCAATGCCCAGAAGGCGCGGTCGGCGTTGGTTTCGCCGCGGCCTCGCAAACGATGGATCGATTTCCTGAACGATCCGACCAGCGATTCGCGCAAGGTTGAATAGGCAGCGCGCTCCGATTCGAGCTGATATCGCTTCCCGACGTTTTCGATGTGGATGATCGAACGCATCAGATGAAGTCGTCGAAGCTTCGCTCAGTCTGATTGAAGAAATGCGCCGCAACGGCGAACCCCGCGATCGTCAGCGCGGCCGCGATCCCGATCGCTCTCCAGTGAAAGGGCGTCGAGAAAAGCGCGGCACGGCATCCCTCGATCGTTGCCGACATGGGATTGAGATACAGCAGCCAGCGAAAATGCGGCGGCACGACGGTAGAGGGAACGACCACCGACGACGCAAACAGCCACACTTGCACAATGAACGGCAGCGCGAAACGGACGTCGCGGTATTTGACGTTCAGTGCCGACATCCACATGCCGGTACTGAGCGCGCAC
>JBAVBF010000354.1:0-2004 GCA_049586115.1 Thermoanaerobaculia bacterium
CTTCCCTTCGACACCTGCAAGAGTCGACGACATCCGCCCCAGGTCATGGAGCAGCTCCTCCTCGCGCAGGATCAGGTTTGCTGCGTAGGTATCGACCAGCTGAATTGATTCGGCGCGAGCTTCAGCCATCGTCATCATGGGCGAGTTACTCAACGCAATTCTGAGGAGCTCCTCAATATCGCCCTTCAACTTCGTGACCTCATCCGGTCCTCGCGGCGCCTGGGCGAGCGCTGCGATTCCGTTCTTCACCGCGGCCTTGTCCGATGTAAACGGTGTGACGACACTCACGCTGAGCCGCCACGAGACGAGCATGGCCTGGTCCTCAGGTTTCATCTGGCGGTCGATGAACTTTTGGACCGCGGCGAGGATCGGAGCCTTGCGCGATGCCTGGAGGGAGAAGCTGTCGACGAAGAGAATCAGTTTGCGGGGCCGCTGTTCGACGGGCGCGGCGGGCGATGTGGCGGCAGGCGTCTCGCCGGATGGCGTTGGTTGCGCGGTCACGACGTCGGCGTTGCGGCGAACTTCGTAGAGATTGGTAATCGGCTGCTGCTTGCCATCCTCGAAGAGCTCGAAATCGTCCTTGGTGAGTCCGGTGACGGGATTGCCAGCCTTGTCCCTGACGACGACGTCGATGTTGGCGACGCGAACCTCGATCGATTCGGTCAGCGGCTGCTGCGGCGCCGCCACGGACACGGACGTCGCGACGACAAGGAGAACGGCGAGCAAGCGCCGGCGGATCGGTAGGCTCATAGGGATCAGGCGACGGTAGCAGAGTTCATGGAAAACGGTCACGCGTTGCTGTGACGAAGTACGGACCGGTTCCTGTGAGAGCCGGTATTCTGTTCCGCCATGGCCGGTATCGCAGATTCATTCGCGCTCGTTCTCACCGGCGGAGGCGCGCGCGCGGCGTATCAGGTGGGCGTGTTGCGCTGTCTGGCGCGGCACCTTCCGAAAGACAGCTTCGACATCATCACCGGCGTTTCCGCCGGCGCAATC
Source organism: Thermoanaerobaculia bacterium (assembly GCA_049586115.1). Taxonomy (GTDB): domain Bacteria; phylum Acidobacteriota; class Thermoanaerobaculia; order Gp7-AA8; family Gp7-AA8; genus JADGNZ01. Next base: position 997 of record JBAVBF010000354.1, read on the forward strand.
AACGCGGCCTTCCTCGCATCGCGCAATGCACCGCTCACGGACGTCATCGAAGAATTGTGCGGAGTCTGGCGCACGCTGACGTTGAAAGATGTGATTCGCATCGACTCGCGATCGCTGGCGCGGAACGTCTTCGGGTGGGGCGGGAAGCTCATTTCCGGCGGAGCGACCGTGGCGCCGCGCGTACACGGACTGGTCGATACGACGCCACTTCGCGAACTTCTGGAACGGCTCTTTGCATCGAACGAGCGAGGAGAGATCGCCGGAATCGCCGAGAACGTGGCCCGCTGTCAGCCACGCGCGGTGGCGATGACGGCTCTCGACTACACCACCGGCCAGACCGTGACCTGGGTCGACGGCTGCGACATCGAGACGTGGAAACGGCCGTTGCGCCGCGGCGTGCGCGAACCGCTCACGATCGATCACATCATGGCGTCGGCGTCGCTGCCGGTCGTTTTTCCCGCCGTCCGGATCGGAAAGCATTGGTTCGGCGACGGAGGCATCCGTCTCTCCGCTCCTCTTTCGCCAGCCCTGCACCTCGGCGCAACGCGGATGCTGGCGGTCTCGACGCACTACGCGAAGACGGTCTCGGAAGCGAACGAGCCGGAGACCGCGGGATATCCGCCGCCTGCCCAGATCCTCGGGCAGCTGATGGACGCCGTCTTCCTCGACGTCATGGACGAGGACACGCTGCGCCTGCAGCGCTCCAACGAGTTCCTGCTCGACCTGCCGCCCGAGCTTCGCCGCGGGTACCGGCCCATCGACTTCGCGGTCATCCGCCCGTCGCAGGACATCGGAAAGCTCGCGGCAGAATACGAGCCGCAACTCCCGCGTCCATTCCGCTTCCTGACCCGCAGCCTCGGCACAAAGGAGACTTCGAACGCCGACTTCATGAGTCTCTTCATGTTCGTCCCCGAATACCTGCAACGTCTCATCGAGATCGGCGAGGCCGACGCCGATGCGAGGATCGCGGACATCGTCCGCGTTGCGACGGCGCCGTAAACGTTGGGA
>JBAVBF010000355.1:0-2151 GCA_049586115.1 Thermoanaerobaculia bacterium
GGTCATTGCGGACGATCCTGATCTTCCTGCGCCCGAGGATGTGGCGGACGCGTTTGTGAGCTATGAGTCGCAGCGGATCCAGAACGTGCTGAAAGTCAGCAGCGAGATCGGGGACGAGACGATCAAGGCGCAGGTGTTGGAGGCGTGCACGCAGCGCATCCAGCTCCTGTCGAACTTGCGCTCGATCATCGTCGGCTCGGGCGCGAAGAGCCGGCTGGTTGCGGCGGCGAACGGTGCGAAGAAAGAGAACGAGCGCCTCGCGGTCGCGGCGAAATTGTTCGGCAGCGACATCACGCCGCATTGGGCTCCGAAGAATGCGACGGATGTGATCTTCGATCCTGGCGTCGCCGAACCGGAACGAATCCTGCGCGACAACGCTGCATCCGATCAGCAGAAACGCCACGCGCTCTACGCGCTGCTGGCGACGTCGTCGCCGACCGAACAACAGCAGATGTGGCTGAGCTCCGTGATCGAGGAACTGCTGAAATGATTGCTCTTTTTTTCGCTGCGGCCATCGCGCAGCAAACGCCAGCGCCTGCTCCCGCTCCGGCTCCAGTTCCACAACCCGCCGCGGCCGCGGCGATGCCTCCGAGCGAGGAGTTCGTCAAGGCGGTCTATTTCGGGAAGAAGTTTGCCGACCGGAAAGACTACGCCGCGGCGTACACGAACTACGCGAAGGCGGACGCGCTGCAGCCGGACGTGCCGGGCGTGCTGTACAACATGGGCGTCCTGCTCGCGCGCGCGGGGCGGTTCTCCGAGGCGCAGGCGAAGGTCGATCGGTACAACCAGCTGTTTCCGAATGGCGCAGAGAGAGCGCTCGTGGCCAAGCTGCAACTCGATCTCGAGTTCGAGCGCGAGCTGCAGAAGAAACGGCAGACTGACGAGGACTACACCGGCATCTTCACCCGAGCCCGTTTTCTCTACGGCAAAGGCGATCTCACCGCCGCGTTGAAACTCTTCCAGGACGCGGAGCAGCAACGCCCCACCGATCCCGCCGCCGTCTTCGACCAGGCCGTCGTCTACGAGCACCTCGGCGATCTGGCCAAGGCTTCGGAACGTTTCCACCGCTACGAAGAGCTGGAGCCCGACGCTACCGCGAAGTCCTCCGCCGACCAGCGCATCCTCGGCATCGAAAGCGAGATGTCGGACATGAAGACGAAGATCGTCTGCCCGTTCTGCGGCTGGCGTCTTCCGATCGGCGCGCTCTGGTGTCCGCACTGCTGGCACGGTCCGTATCTGACGTCGCAGGCGCCATGGAACTCGCGCCCGTGCGGCGACGGCGCGACCGCAACGCGGGCGACGTACTACGCCGACAACCGCTTCGCGAAGAACGATTCGCTGCCGTGTCTCTTCACCGGCACGATGCTCGATGCGCTCCGCTACACGCCCGCGCGCCAGCGCCAGGTACAGGAGGCGAGAAAAGCAGAGGGCTGGAGGTACAGCGGCGATGTGATTCAGGGCTGGCACGACCGGCAGGGCAATGAAATCCGCTACGTGCAGGGACCTGATTATCTGGAGAAGATCGTCTCGCCGACCGGCGGCGACGTGCTGCTGTTCGCCGCGCACCGCGCCGGCGAGATCTGGCTGCTCGATCATGAGGATCAGGTCATCGACGGGCAGAAGTACACGTCGACCTACACCTTCGACGCGCAGAACCGCATCGCGGGGCAGCAGGTGGTCTACCAGAACGCGGCCGGCTGCAACGACGTCATCACGATGAACGCGACGCCGTCGTACGCGAACGATCAGCTGTCGGCGCTGAAAATCCGCGGCGGCTACACCGGCCCGGCCGTGCAAGGTTCGCCTCACGCGGAGTGGGAAGCGAACGTGACCTACTTCTACGAGGTGAATGCGCGCCTCAGCAAAGAAGAGCTGGCGGTGACGTCGATGACGAAGACGTATCAGGACAAAGCGTACGGGATGGAACGGCAGGAGATCGCCACGCTCTACCCCGACATGCGCGTCCGGAAGCCGATCGAACACCTCCTCGGCACCGGCGACCGCTGCGGCCTGACGGGGAGCACCATCCTCAGCAATGCGATCGACCTCCGCCCGTTCTACGCCTTCAGCCCGAACCTGGCGATGACCCTGCCGCCTGGGGTGGCGCGGGCGGCGGTGACGTTTACGTATTAGGTCACTGTCATCCTGAGC
>JBAVBF010000356.1:0-5484 GCA_049586115.1 Thermoanaerobaculia bacterium
GTGCGGGTGGTGATGCGGATGCCGGGGAGATGAAAGTGCTCGAGCGCGCGATGGATCAGCGCAGCTTTCGGATCGGCGGCCAGCTCGTGGATCGAGGCGTAGCGATGCTCGTATTGCTGATCTGTGAGATTGATCGTGATCGCATCGTCGCCGGTCTCCGCCACTTCCGATTCGGCGTGATACGAAATCGCCACGTTGACCGTGCGCGAGCCGGGATGGAAGAGGTAGAGCGGCCAGAGGTCGAGAGTACCGCCAGCGAGATCGGCGCGCACCGGCGCGCGGACAGTGACCTTTTTCATATCGGGTTGGGCTGCTTCAGCCGGAGGCCTGACTGCTAGAAGAGTGCCCGCCGTTTTGCTGCGAACGCGGCCAGCTGCTGCGCCGGCGCAGCCAGTTTCGGGGCGAAGGCATCGACGCTGTTGCGGAACGCCGCCAGCGACGCGCCGCGAAGAGGATCGGGCGTAATCGACTTCAGTTTCAGCGGATCGAGCCAGGTGCCGTTGTCGGAGACGCGGTAGTCGAGATGCGGACCGGTGGCGAGACCGGTCATGCCGACGTAGCCGATCACTTCGCCCTGCGTCACGCGCCGGCCGGGCTTGATGCCTTTGGCAAATCGTGAGAGGTGCAGGTACGACGTCTCGATGCGCGACGAGTGGCGGATGCGGATGAAGTTGCCTTCGCCATGGTTGTACGCCGCGGCCGCGACCACGCCATCGGCCGTCGTCATCACCGGCGTACCGGTCGGCGCGCCGTAATCGACTCCGTGATGCGGGCGGAAGTAGTGCAGCAGCGGGTGGAAACGGCTCACGGAGAACTTCGAGGTGATGCGGCTGAACTGCAGCGGCGCGCGCAGGAACTGCTTGCGCAGCGGGCTGCCGTTGCGGGCGTAGTAGCCGGGATGGCCATCGGTGTCGCAGCGGTAGGCTTCGAAGGTCTGGCCGTTGTGCGTGAAGCGCGCGGCCATGATCGGGCCGTAGCCCGTGACGTCGGATCCCGCGAATTTTTTCTTCACCACGAGACTGAACGAGTCGCCCTTCTGGAGCGCGAAGAAGTCGATGTCCCATTGGAAGACGTCGACGAGTTCCTGGACCAGTTGCGGCGTTTCGCCGGCTCCGCGAAGCGCTTCGTACAAGGACGAATCGATCTCGGCGGAAACGGCCGTGTTGATCTCGGTCTGCTGGGCCGGGCGCGGTGTGATCGCGAATGCGGCACCGTCGCGGATGGCGTCGATCTCCCCCCAGCCGTTCACTTTCATCTCGACGCTGTCGACCGCGCCGGCCGCGTCGTAGTGAAAGCGAAGGAGGTGGCCGGGATGGAGGCGGCGGAGGTCGACCGTTTTCCCGAACTCGTTGTTGAGCGTCGCGGCGTCGGAGCGCCCCAGGCCGCCGGCAGTGAGGATAGAGTCGAGCGTGTCGCCTTCGTCGAGCGTGAGGACGACAGAGTGTTCGGGAAGCGAGGCGGCGGCGGGAGGGGTCAGCTCAGCGTAGCGGAGCGGCGGGACGAGCATGGCCGCGCGCGAAACGGCAGGCGACAGCGGCTGCGAAACCGCGGCGTTGTTGGTGACGGATGCGAGGATGAACGGGATCGCCAGCGGAAGGGCGACGGCGACATACAGCCGCGGCCGCCTGGCCAGACGCCGCAGAAATCCCTCGCGTGCGAACTGTCTTCTCATCGATTTGGAGCTCGATTTGGAACCGGTACTGCGGACGAATCGGCCGGATCGTACCATGCGCCACCCTCCCTTCCGCCCAACGGGTGAAGAGTGAAGGGTGAAGAGTGAAAACGCACTCCTGACCCTCGCTTTCACTCTTCACTCTTCACTCTTGTTTTTCCGCCGGCTCCATCGAAAGCACCTGCACCGGTGCTTTCTGCGTGTCGTCGTGAACCGGACCGGCTTTGTGGTACGTCACGGGGACCGCGAACGTGGCTACATTGACCGTCGCCTTCGGCTGGATCGACGTCACCAGCAGCTCGCTGGTCTGGGTCACGGTCCGTTTCATGTGCAGCTCCGACGACGTGTTCTGCGCCGCGTGGGTATTCACGGTGGTCACGTTCACGATCTGCTTGAGTGGAAAGCCTTTGATGTTCGTGTTCTCGGCGGACATCAGTTCGTCGAGGTCGGGATTGCCGGTGCGGAGCGCGCCGCTGGCGAGGAACGTATCGCCGACGTCGCCGAAGGCGTTCGTCGTCCATTTATCGATGGTCGTCTTCACCGTCTGCGTCAGCGGCATGTCTCCGAAGGCGACGGTGATGTCGTAGCTCATGATCATCCGGTAGTGCTCCGTGGGAAAGCCGGCGATGCTGACCTGGTCCGGCATCTTCGTGACGTCGATCTTCTTGTTGGCGATGGTGATCTTCCGGGCGCCGATCGAGCCGGTGACGCTGGCGGCGTTGATCTCGACGAATGACTTTTTCGACGGGTCGATGAAGGTCATCGTCCGCGAACCGTTGGTGGCGATCACGTACGTTCCGGGCGGGTACGCGTTGCCGGTGAGGAACTCCACGCGGGAACGGTCGCCATCGATGATGGCACGGCCGGCGCAATCGCTTGAGGGGATCGATTCTAGGTCGGACGAGGTTGTCTGGCGGAATTCGTACTGGATCGCGGCGGACGCGGATGAGGCGGTTACGACGAGCAGAAGTAGTGCAATCACCGGCAAGTTCTTTTTCATCAATAACCTCAGTTTCCGCAGAGTATAACCCGCCACCTTGGAAATACGATTTTCGGAGGAGGCGTTGGGGCAGCCCATGTTCATGAGCAGGAAGTTCTTAGTACTCGCGCTCGGTATCACCGCGCTGGCAATGCCCGCTCTCGCCGCCAAGGCACCGAAGGCCGATTCGCTCGACGACGTGATCCAGAAGGTGCAGCTGGCGCAGGCGAAGACCAATACCCTCCAGGCCGACTTCCGCCAGGAGAAGTCGCTTGCGCTGATGGCGAAGCCCGAAGTCTCGACCGGCCGTTTTATTTATTCGAAGCCGAATAACGTCCTCTGGACCTACGACGCTCCCAAGCGCGTCACGATGCTCATCGCCAACGGAATGCTGACCACCTACTACCCCGACCTCAACAAGGCCGAGCGGATCGAGGTGAAGCGCTACCAGGACCGCATTTTCAAATACATGGGCGCCAGCGGCGCGATCGACGAGCTCGGAGCCTGGTTCAACTTCACGTTCACCAATACGTCCGACAAGCCGTACTACGCGCTCGATCTCGATCCGAAGAGCAAGACCATCGCGAAGCGCGTGCGCCACATCCGCATCTACATCGACAAGACCTCGTACCTGACGACGCAGTTCGAGTACACGGAAGGCGACGGCGACAAGACGCGCTACGAGTTCACGAACGTGAAAGTGAACGCTCCGGTCGAGCAGAGCCGCTTCACGCTTCAGCTCCCGGCCAGCGTCCGCGTCGAGCAGATGAAGCTGCAATAGACTGCGCGGCGTTGTCATCCTGAGCCGTCCGGAGGACGTAGCCGAAGGCGAAGTCGCGTAGGACGGTCGAAGGACCCCCATCGTGCTTGCATCGTAGGGCGCCGCCGCCTGCCGGGTTAGCAGGAACGGGGTCCTTCGAGCGTCCTGTGCTGCTTCGGTTTCGCCTACGCAGCTCCGGCGCCTCAGGATGACAAATCGTCATCATCATGAGCAGACTCTCCTTCCGAATCCTCGCTACCGACGGCGCTGCCCGCCGCGGCGAGATCGTCACGCGGCACGGGACGATTCAGACTCCTGTCTTCATGCCGGTCGGCACGCTTGCCTCGGTCAAGTCGCTGACGACGGATCAACTGCAGCAGCTCGGCCCCGAGATCATTCTCAACAACACGTACCACCTGATGCTGCGGCCGGGCGTCGATCTGCTCGAACAGCTCGGCGGCGTGCATCGCTTCATGAACTGGGGTCGGGCCGTTCTCTCGGACTCCGGCGGATTCCAGGTCTTCTCGCTGTCATCGATTCGCAAGGTTCGCGAGGAAGGGGTCGAGTTCCGGAGCCACATCGATGGCTCGGCGCACTTTCTGTCGCCGGAGACGTCGATCGGCATCCAGCAGCGGATGGGCGTCGACATCGCCATGGCCTTCGACGAATGCCCGGCGTATGGGATTGAACATGCCGAGGTTGAGAGGTCGATGGAACTGACGCACCGGTGGGCGCGAAGGTCGCTGGCGGCGCGGACGGGCCAGTCGGCGCTGTTCGGAATCGTGCAGGGTGGAATCCATCACGACCTGCGGAAGAGGAGTGCCGAGGAGATCGGGGCGATCGAATTTGACGGGGTTGCGATCGGCGGTGTGTCGGTCGGCGAGCCGAAAGAGGAGATGCTCGACGTCATGCGCTTCACCGCCCCACTGCTTCCGTACGACAAGCCGCGCTATCTGATGGGCGTCGGAACACCCGAAGATCTGCTCGACGGCGTGGCGGCAGGGATCGACATGTTCGACTGCGTCATGCCCACGCGCAATGCGCGCAACGGCTCCCTTTTCACGAGCCTCGGCAAGGTCGCAATCAAGAACGCGCGCTTCGCAAACGACCAGCGGCCGCTCGACCCGAATTGCTCGTGTACGACCTGCCGGACCGTCTCACGCGCGTATCTGCGTCATCTGTACATGACCGGCGAGATCGCGGCCATGGTCTACAACACCATCCACAACGTCTCGTTTTACCTTGACTTGATGAGGGGGATTCGGCAATCTATCGCGTCCAACTCTTTGCAGGCTTTTCGCGATGCGTTCCTCTCGCGGGTCACGGGCGGCGAAGTTGACGCCTGAACCTTGACGCCTGAAAGCGAAACAAAGAGCTCCCGAAAGCGAACCGAGAAAACGATATGACAGCGATTGCTCTGCTTCAGACCACCGGCGGTACGTCCGCCTTCCTCATCAACATCCTGCCCATCGCGGCCATCTTCCTCGTTTTCTACTTCCTCGTGATCGCGCCGGCGAACAAGCAACGGCGCAAAACGGCGGAAATGCTCAGCACGCTGAAAAAGGGCGATCGCGTCCTCACTTCGGGCGGGATTTACGGGACGGTTCAGGGTGTTGAGGCCGAAGTTGTCTACCTGAAGATCGCCGAGAATGTGAAGGTCAAGGTTACACGTTCAGCGGTCACCGGAATCATTACGGGCGATGCGGCGGAGTAACCCGCTCCCTTTTTCCTGGAGGAAACTTGACTAGAGGTTTGCTGTGGAAAGTCATCATTATCCTGGCTGTCCTCGTCGGCTTCGCGGCCGCGATGATCCCGACGGCCGACAACCCTGAGCCGAGCCGCCGCGGCCTCGACCTGAAGGGCGGTACCCATCTGGTCATGCGCGTCAACGTCGGCGACGCCGTCCGCCTCGAGACCGATCAGGCCTCGGAGATGCTGAAGGCGCAGGCGAAGAAGGCCAATCTCCCGATTCCGACCACGCGCCGCGTGAGCGACACCACGTTCACCGCCACGCTGCCGGCCGACACTCCGACCACCGAGTACGAGCGGATCGCCAAGGATTACCTCGGCTCC
>JBAVBF010000357.1:0-2386 GCA_049586115.1 Thermoanaerobaculia bacterium
CGGCCCCAGCGTTTCAATCGGCGGCTCTCCCGTCGCGCTCGGTAACACCTCTTTCGGTGCGATCACGTCCGGCGCTTCCCCACTATCCACAGCCTTCAGTCGGGGTGCTACTCCATTCTCGGCGGCTTCGCTCATCGCTACCTCAACAAAGTGATGCGCGGAGGCGGTCGACGTCGGCAAAACGTTTCAGATAGTCGAACTGCTCGACCGGCAGCGACGCCTCCGCGCGAAGGTCGGCCACGCGTTGACCGTAGAGCGTCACCATCTCCGTATCGGCAGTACCGTTCAGCATCAATTCAGCGATGAGATGAAGGATGGCCGACTGCAACTGATGTTTCGTCGCGATCTCGACCGGCATCCGCTCCGTGTTGGTCAACATCTCCACAATGACGGCAGCTACGCCGGACTGCCCCGGGCCGATGCGACGCATCGGCCGTGCTTCGCCGGCCATGTCCGCTCCGGTCGTTTCGCCCTCGACGAGCGCACGCGTCTGACCAACCGCCGTGTAGACCGATTGCAGTGCTTCGCTGAGCTGCTCCGGGGTCTTGATCGAATCGCCGACCGTTAGAAAGGCCTTCTTCGCCGCCTCGGTAGCCGCGTTGTAGATGTCCTCGAGGCGGCGGCGTCCCTCGACGACCGAGTGGATATGCTCGCGCTCGAGTTGCTGTGCTTCTTCGAGCGCGATGAGTTGATGCTCGTACGTCTGGCCCCTGACTTTCGTCGTCTGCGTCTGTTGGTCGCGCAGCTCTGACGTACGGGCCTCCTCAACCATCTTGTTCCGCTCGAACTCCGAGGTGACACGATGCACTTCTTCCTGCACCGTGACCGTCGCCACCGTCCTCTTATCGATGATGAATGAGTCATCGATCTTGACGGCTACGTCGAGATCGTGAACGCGGAAGCCGTACTGGCTTGCAAAGCGGTTGAGAGGATCGCGATTCGCCGCCACGATGTCGCGCGCGACGTCGTGGACGTTGTCTCGGACGCTGTTCCAGTTTCGCCACGACACATCGCGCTGCATCAGCCGTGCGGCCTCTTCTCGCAGCTTTCGGACGGGATCGTGTCTCCGGCTTGTGACGACCACGCGCGGGTCCGTGACCGTGTAGCCGATCTCGATGTTCAACATCACCCAATGGACGTGATCCTCCATGTTGGCCCGTTCCGAAACGTGCACGCGCAGATCGGGATCGCCCGTCACCGCGAAGGCGAAATACTTGTCCTGCAGCGTGCGGCCGCGCATCAGATCAAGGATGACCCCGAGCCACTTTTTCGGTACACGTTGGCCGGGCTCGATGGCGAAACGGAACTCTTCGCCGGCGTCGCCGATGCGCTCGAGCACCACCACGGTGTGCTTCTCGAGCGGATCGATGGTGTGCGCTTTGATGACCTTCTGCGCGAGGGTGAGGTTTTCAATCATGGAGTCTCCTGTCGTCACGCGCTCGCGTGACTCATTTCTTCGATTGCTGCGTCGAGGGATGCACACGCGGCTGCGGCGCGCGCGATCTGCGATTCCACACTGCGGCTATGCCCGGCGAGCGCGGCCTCGCAGTAGTGATCGAAGGCGCCGTCCCACGAACGGTCCGCGACGACGCTGCGGATCTCTTCGTTTGAGCCGAACGCCAGCGCCATCGTGCTGCGCCGTTCATAAAGGACGAGAAACCGGCGCCGCCCTGCCAACTCCATCTGCAGCTCAGCCACCAGCCGGAGAGCAAGTTTCAAGTAGCCGTCGCCAATCAAACGGGTGATCCGCTCCAGTGAGCCGTCGCGGATGGCATCACCCTCCGCAACCGGCGCGAAGTCGTGCGTTTTTCCGCAAATGGTGCGTATGTCGTCGAACGCCGCATCGATCGAGTCGCGTTCTTTCGTAGTTGCCTCGGTGCGTGCGAGCAGCGCAGCGGCCATGCGCGAACAAATCGCCGCGATGCGCGACGCGCGCGTGTAGTTCCCTTCGATGATCGTGTGGCGGGCCAGGTCAACGATCTGCTCAGTCGCCGCAACGGCCGGAAGGCGTTGCAACCGGCGAATGGCGACGAGATCGTGGACGGCAATTGCCGCTTCCTCGGCAAGATCGGCTGCACTCGCGGCGTCGATGAGGGCGCGGATCGCCGCGGCTCGCTTTGCGCAATCCCTCATCCTCCGGACTGCTTCGCGATAACGGCACCATTGCAGCGCATCGACGGCCGCATTGAACGTTCGACGGTAGTCGTCGATCAGCGCGGGATTCCAGAGACGCACCACCGCGTCGGCGGCGCCGAGATCAAGCCATTCGTCGCCCAGCGAACCGAGCGCCGCGCGCAGCTCAATGTCCAGAAGCTCCGGCGCCAGGCGGCCGTACTCGTATCGCGCCAGGAGGCGGTCGAGCGGTTCCGTCATCGCGATCCCGCTC
>JBAVBF010000358.1:0-6063 GCA_049586115.1 Thermoanaerobaculia bacterium
CGCCACCTGCATCTCGGCCGGCAGCTCGCCGACTTCATCAAGAAAGATCGTTCCTCTGCTCGCAAGTTCGAAACGCCCGATCCGCCGCTGCATGGCGCCGGTGAACGAGCCGCGCTCGTGGCCGAAAAGCTCGCTGGCGATCAGGGCCACAGGCAGGGCCGCCGAATGAACGGCGATCAACGGACCGCCGGCACGCCGCGACCGGCGATGAATCTCGCGCGCGATCAACTCTTTTCCCGTTCCCGTTTCGCCCGTGATCAAGACTGTCGTGTCGGTCGGCCCAACTTTCCCGACGTTCGACAGCACGGACCGCATCGATCGCGAAACCGCGATCACGGAGCCCATGAGCAGGCGCTCATCGATCTGATTTCTGAGGAAAACGTTCTCCTCGACGAGCTCCTCCACGCGCTTTCGGCTGATGACCGTGTTTGCCAGATTCGCGGTCAACGCCAGCAGGAAACGATCAGCCTCCGCCGGAAAGTGCCGCCCGGCCGATGCGGCCACGATGGTCAGCTCCGATTCGCTGCCGCCCCCGATCACCGTAACCCTGAGTGACCGCGTCGAATCGCTCGGGTCCCGAATCGTTGCCACGTTCGTGTCGCCCGAGGCCAGCAGACGTTTGGCCTCCGCCGCGATGTGGCTGGTGTCAACCGCCTGCTGTTTTCCGCGCGTCGCCGTGATGACGGCCGCATCCACCAACGTCACGTGAACGAATTCGAGATGGACGGTCCGCAGCAAAACCTCGGCGACGTCACCGACGATCTCCGGCAAACGGTAACCAGCCCACACCGCGGGAAGAGTTGAGAGTCCGACGGCCTCGCTGAGGACCCTGCGGAATCTGGCCTTTTCATCGCGATCGCTCGCATCGATATTCATTGAGAACTCTCAGGCCGCCATCCGGGCGAGCCACTTATTCAACGCGCTCTCGATGCTGGTATTCATCGGGTGATTGCCGATCGCGCGCGATCTCGCCTCGCGCGCGAAGCTCTTCCAGCATCTGCTCCGGCTTTATGTAGAAAGGGTTCCGCTGGAAAACACCGCCGATGAGCGCGGCGGGGTGAGTGCGCAGGACATCGAGGACCACGGCGCTGCCGAAATGGGTAAGGTCGTACGCACAGACGACCCAGACCGGATGACGCGCGTAAACGTCGTGGAGCTGCGCTTCCAACGCCACCAGCTCGTCGGCGGGTATCGCATCCCGCACCGCCCAATCCATCTCGCCGATGATGCGTGTACGCGGGTAACCGCTCTCCCCGGCAGCGCGCAGGAGTTGATCGATCATTTTGAGAGTCGCAGGCCGGTCGATCGTTCCGCGCCGGGGAGACGTCGGCCAGGAAATCACCTGCAACTGCCCGCTCCGCTCGAGCGCATCGACGTCGGCCCCGGCCGCGGTCATCCGGCGCCGGTAGCCTTCGCGAAGACCGGTGTTGACGACGTGGATGGCCTTTTCTCCCGCTGCCAGTCCTTCGAGGATGAAGGGCGTGAGGGTCCGGAACTCGTCATCCTTGTTACGAAAAAACGCGCAGACGTGGTGATCCCCGTTGAAAACCGTCGCCCCGAACTGAGGCTTGACTCCTGATGCAGGCATAGCCGCCTCCCGATCAATCAACGATCAAGATAGGCTCCGCGACGCCCAATGGCGACGGCGGCGTGCCGCAGTTACCGCGCGGAGGCGCCGCTACAGAGTCCCGGCAAATTTGTGATCGACGCCGGGTTTTTTTCGTCGACGCCGGCGCAGCAGCGCGATACCGCCCGCGAACAGCGCGATGCCGCCCGCAATCCCTGCCGCCTTCCAGGCCAGCTTCGGGACGTCGAGCGTCGCCGCGTCGGATGGGTAACTCCGTTCGGGAAGCTCGCCGGTTGCTTCGTTGCGCATCGCCATCTGCAGCACCTGCGCGAGGTGGAGCGCTTCGCGATTCGTTCCTTGCGCGATCTGTTCGCGGCAGCTGAAACCGTCGGCGATGACGATCGTGTCGCGCGACGCCTCGCGGACCGCCGGCAGCAACACGCGTTCGCCGACGCGCATCGACAGCTCGTACTTGTCCGGCTCAAATCCGAACGCACCGGCCATGCCGCAGCAACCGGAGTCGGGGTGCTCGACGTCGAGGCCGAGCTTCTTGAGCACTTTCTCCTCATCGTCGAAATGGAGGATCGCTTTGTGGTGGCAGTGCGATTGGACGAGCGCTTTGCCGGTCAGCTTCGGAAGATCGACGTTCTGTTCGAGCAGAAACTCCGGCAACGTTTTGACGGCCTTCGACAGGCGGATCGCGTCGTCGTGGCGCGGAAAAAGATTCGGCAGCTCGTCGCGGAAAACGGAGACGCAACTCGGCTCGAGGCCAACGATCGGGATGCCTGCATCGAGCTCCGGCTTCAACGCTTCCATCGTTTCGCGCAGGAGATTCTTCGCCATGCCGAGGAAGCCCCAATCGTAAAGAGGGCGTCCGCAGCAGAGGCGTTTGCGCGGGATGATCACTTCGTAGCCAGCTGCTTCGAGAACCTCGGCCGCGGCATTCGCCGTTGCGGGATGGAAGTGATTGTTGAACGTGTCCGGCCAGAGCAGCACGCGTTTGTGGGGTGTGGGGTGTAGGGCGTGGGATGCGGGAGTTGTCGTATCTCCCACTCCCCACTCCCCACACCCCACACCCCGACGCCTGAACTGCTGCACAAACGTGGTCTTCGCGAATCGCGGCATCGACCGTTGCGGCGCGATGCTGCCGAGCGTCTTGAAAATCGGCAGCGACATGATTGCGTTCGCCACCCCCGGCGCCACCTCGGCCATCCGCGCCCACCAGTAAATCCATCCCATCGAGTACGCCGCCACCGGCCGCAGCTTCCGCTCGTAGTAGTGCGACAGAAACTCCGCCTTGTACGTGGCCATGTCGACGTTGACCGGGCAATCGCCTTTGCACCCTTTGCACGCCAGGCGGAGATCGAGCGACTCTTTCACCGCTTCGTTGTTCCAGCTGGCCGGGATCGCTTTCCCCTCGAACATCTCGAACAGCAGCCGCGCCCGGCCGCGCGTCGAGTGTTCTTCTTCGCGCGTGACCATGAAGCTCGGACACATCGTGCCGCCGTCCAGGCGCCGGCATTTGCCCACCCCGACGCAGCGCATCGTCGCGCGATCCATCCGCCCGTCATCCTCGGGGAAGTTGAAGTGCGTCTCCGGCGACCACGGCCGGAAGTCCGCGCCGAGGCGAAGATTTTCGGTCGGGTGGTACGGACGCACCACCTTGCCGGGATTCATCTTCCACTCCGGATCCCAGAGCGACTTGAACTCGTTGAACGCCTCGATCAGCTCCGGCCCGAACATTTTCGGGAGCAGGTCCGCGCGCGACTGGCCGTCGCCGTGCTCGCCGGAAAGCGAGCCGTTGTACTTGATGCAGAGGTCCGCGGCCTCATCGAGATACGACCGAAACTTCGCGATGCCCGCGGCCGATTCGAGATCGAAGTTGTTGCGAGTGTGGACGCAGGCCTGGCCGAAGTGGCCGTAGAGATCGCCGCTGTAGCCGTATTTGTCGAGGAGCTTGCGCAGTTCGCGAAGGTATTTGCCGAGGTGCTTCGGATCGACGGCCGAATCCTCCCATCCCTCCCAGGTGTGGCCCCTGCCGGGGACGAATGCGGTCGCACCGAGGCCGGACTCGCGAATGGCCCAGATGTTCTTTTCCTGTTTCTTGTCGTCGTAAAGACGATGCGAGATTTTGAACGGTGCCGCTGCCAGCGACGCGATCATTTTTTTCGCGTAGCCGTCGGACGCTTCCTTCGTCTCGCCGCCGAATTCGAGAAGCAGCCACCCTTTGCCGTCCGGCAGCAGATCGATTTTGTCGACGTTCAGCCCTTTCGCCTTCATGTCGGCGATGAGGCGATCGTCGATGCCTTCCAGTCCGATCGGATTGAACTCGAGCAGGCGAGGGACGTCGTCGGCGGCTTCGTAGATGTCGTCGTAGCCGAGGACGACGAGCGTGCGCGACGGCGGCGAGTAGACGAGTTTGCATTTCGCTTCGAGGACGACCACGCACGTGGACTCGCTGCCGACCAGCGCCTGCGCGATGTTGAAGCCGTTTTCGGGGAGGAGCGAATCGAGGTTGTAGCCGGAGACGCGCCGCGGGATCTTCGGATACTTCGCGCGAATGAGATCGGCGTACGTATCGCGGATGCGTTTCAACCCCGCGTAGATTTCGCCGCGCCGTCCGCCGCCGGCAATGATCTCTTCAAGTTCCGCATCGCTGGTCGGCCCGACGCGCATGCGCACGCCGTCGTACGTCAGGATCTCCAGCTCTTCGATGTTGTCGACCGTCTTGCCCGACATCAGCGCGTGTACGCCGCAGGAGTTGTTGCCGATCATCCCTCCGAGCGTGCAGTGCGTGTGCGTGGCGGGATCGGGTCCGAACGTCAGCGTGTGCTTTTCTGCGGCGTTGCGAAGGTCGTCGAGGATGATGCCCGGCTCGATGACCGCGAACTTTTCGTCGACGTTCAGCTCGCGGATTTTGTGCATGTACTTCGAAAAGTCGATGACCACCGCCACGTTGCAGCACTGTCCGGCCAGCGACGTTCCGCCGCCGCGGGAGAGGATCGGCGCGCCGTGCTTGCGTGCAAGAGCAACGGTCGCGACGACGTCGTCGGCATCGCGCGGCAGGACGACACCGATCGGAACCTGGCGATAGTTCGACGCGTCGGTCGCGTACAGCGCGCGCGATCCATCGTCGAAACGCACTTCCCCTTTGATGGCGCGCTTCAACTCCGAGGCGAGGATCTCCGCATCGACGTTCACCGTTTGCACGCGATCGTGATGCTCGATGTGCGGCCGCACCGCGCGATCGCTCTCGAATGGAATCGGATCGAAGCGTCGGTGTTCGTCGCGCTGCTTCGGCGACGCCGCGCCGCTCGTGGCCAGGTTCGGCGCGTGCGTGTGCTCAGACACGGAATCGCTCCGCATCCTGAGTTTTCAATTCGACGCCGAGTCCGAGGCGGGAGAGGTCGGGAAGCAGCGCGCCGCCGGTTGGTGCGGCGAATCCGTCGAAGAGCATCGATTCAATCCTCGCGTGGTCGAAAAAGTATTCGAGATGGCGCAGCGGCAGGAGCGCGCACCCGAGCGGACGGTGCAACGACGGTGCGCAGTGCGCCGAGAGCGGGATCGAGCGCGCCTCGCAGATCGCCGACGTTTTCAGAAAGCCGGTGATGCCGCAGCAACGGGTGGCGTCGGCCTGCAACACGTCAACCGCTCCGGCCGCAATCATCTGATCGAAGTACATGATCTCGTAGCCGTACTCGCCCGCCGCGATCTCCATCGACGCCGGCGCGCGGTCGCGAAGCAGGCGCAAACCGTCGAGATCGTCCGACGACACCGGCTCCTCGAACCAGCGGACATCGTATGCCGAAACGATTTCGGCCTGCTCCAGCGCGAGCTTGCGGCTGTATGCCCCGTTCGCGTCGACGAAAAGCTCGGCGTTGCCGATCGCATCGCGCGCGGCGGCGACGCGCTCGCGATCGGCAAGAGCATCGCGTCCGATCTTCATCTTTACGCGCGGGATGCCGTCCGCGACCCAGCCGACCAGCTGTTGCTTCAGCTCATCGATCGAATACGACGTGAATCCGCCGCTGCCGTACACCGGCGCCGCGTCGCGAACGCTGCCGAGCAACCTCACCAGTGGGACGCCGAGCAGCTTCGCCTTCAAATCCCACAGCGCGTTGTCGACCGCGGAGATGGCCATCGCTGCGATGCCGCGACGGCCGAGGTTGCGCACGGATCGGATCATCGCTGCCCACGCGGCGTCGATCGCGAATGGATCGCGTCCGATGACGATGTTTTTCAAGCGATCGCCGATCAGCGTCGCCGTCGCGACGTCCGCATACGTGTAGCCGAAGCCGGTTTTGCCGCCAGCGTCGACATGCACCGTCACCAGCGTCGTCGAATCCCATTCCGCCGTGCCGTCGGACTCAGGGGTGGCGGTTGGGATCGTGTACGCCGCGACGCGAAGATTCGTGATCAAGTCTGTCATCCTGAGCCGCCGGAGCTGCATAGGCGAAGCCGACGCAGCGGAGGACGGTCGAAGGACCCCCTGCCTG
>JBAVBF010000359.1:0-6220 GCA_049586115.1 Thermoanaerobaculia bacterium
GCCAGCGAGCCGCTGGCGGTCCAGCCGACGAGCCGTCGGCGCTACGCATACAATCCGCGGCCGTGACCGAAAAAAGCATCCAGGAAACCTACGCGCCGCAGAACCGCTGCTTCGGATGCGGTCCGGCCAACGACAAAGGGTTGCGAATCCGCAGCTTCCGCGAGGGCGACGAATTCGTCTGCGACTGGATGCCGGAGCCGCACCACGCCGCGTTCGACAACGTCCTGAACGGCGGCATCATCGGTGCGTTGCTCGACTGCCACAGCAACTGGGCCGCGACGATCATCCTGATGGAACGCAGCGGCAGTTCGACGCCGCCGTGCACGGTCACGTCTGACTTTCACGTGTTCCTGAAACGCCCCACGCCGATGGCGCCGTTGCGCATTCGGGCGCACGTCGTCGAAGCCTCAGACGATCGCGCCGTCGTCGAAGCCTCGATCGAGTCGAATGGCAAGATCACCGACACCTGCCGTGGCACATTCGTGGCCGTGAAGGAAGGGCACCCGGCCTATCACCGATGGTGATGCCATGACCGTCGAACGCGACCGGCTGACCGGCGCTCCGCACGACATCGCCCGCTGGCGCAAGTGGGGACCGTACCTCGCCGACCGCGCCTGGGGCACCGTGCGCGAGGATTACAGCGCGAACGGCGATGCCTGGTCGTATTTTCCGCACGACCTCGCGCGGTCGAAGGCGTTTCGGTGGGGCGAGGACGGCATCGCCGGTTTCTGCGATCGCTATCAGATTCTCTGCTGGTCGCTCGCGCTCTGGAACGAGCAGGACGCCATCCTCAAGGAACGCTACTTCGGTCTCATTCCGAGCGAGGCGAATCACGGCGAGGACGTTAAGGAGTGCTATTTCCATCTCGACGCGCTTCCGAGCCACGCGTATCAGCGGTTGCTCTACAAGTATCCGCAGCGCGCCTTTCCATATGGTCAACTAGTTGACGAGAACCGCCGCCGTGGCGGAAACGATCCGGAGTTCGAGCTGATCGACACCGGCATCTTCGACGACCGCCGCTACTTCGACGTCGTCATCGAGGTCGCGAAAGAGGATGCCGACGCGATCGTTTTCCGCATTACCGCGCACAACCGCGGTCCGGAACGAGCGCCGCTGCATCTCATTCCGCAGCTCTGGTTCCGCAACACCTGGAGTTGGAGTGGCGTGCCGGTCGCGCCACCGTCGATCCGGGCGGTCGAGATCGAGGGACGCCCCGCCCTCCTCGCCGACGACACCAGCACTCCACCGCTGGCCGGTCTCCTTCACAACGCGCACCTCGGGCCGCACGTTCTGGAGTTTCCGTCGGGAACCGAGTTGCTGTTTACCGACAACGAAACGAATGGACCGCGTGTCTGGAATGCGCCATCGCGCGGTCAATACGTGAAGGATGCGTTTCATCGGCGCATCGTCAACGATGAGCACGACGCCGTGAACCCCGCCAACGCCGGAACGAAAGCGTGCGGCTGGCAGCGCGTCGAGATCGACGCAGGCGCGTCGTACAGCATGACCATGCGCCTCGCGCCGGCCGGACATCCGCGAAGCTCCGACGACATCATCGACATTCGGCGCGCCGAAGCGGACGAGTTTTACGAAACGATCCACCCGAAAAACGCGTCTGGCGAGGAACGCAACATCCAGCGCCAGGCGTTCGCGGGATTGCTCTGGTCGAAGCAGAGCTACCTGCTCGACGTCGACATCTGGCTCGATGGCGACGATCCAAAATTACCGCCGCCGCAGGAGCGCGAGCACGGCCGCAACGCGCGCTGGCGCCACCTCAACTCCATGCGCATCCTCTCGATGCCGGACAAATGGGAGTACCCGTGGTTCGCGGCGTGGGACCTCGCCTTCCACACCGTGGTCATGGCGCTCATCGACGCGCATTTCGCCAAGGAGCAGCTCTGGCTGATGCTGTTCGAGCAGTTCCAGCATCCGAACGGACAGATCCCCGCGTACGAGTGGGAGTTCTCCGACCTCAATCCGCCGGTGCATGCGTGGGCGGTCTGGCGCGTCTACAACATGGACCGCATCCGCAACGGCGCCGACCGCCCGTTCCTCGAGAAGTGCTTCCACAAGCTGATGCTGAATTTCACCTGGTGGGTGAACAAGGTCGACCGCGAGGGCAACAACGTCTTCGAAGGCGGCTTCCTCGGCCTCGACAACATCGCCGTCTTCGACCGCAGCGATCCGCTCCCCGGCGGCGCGTCGCTGGAACAGAGCGATGCCACCGGCTGGATGGGCATGTTTTCGCTGGTGATGATGCGCATGGCGCTGGAACTGGCGAAGGAGAACCCGGCGTACGAAGGGCTGGCCACCAAGTTCTTCGAGCACTACGTCTACATCGGCGCCGCCATGAAGATGATGCGCGGCGATCGCACGCTGTGGGACGACGCCGACGGCTTTTTCTACGACCTGCTGCGCTTCCCCGACGGCACCAACGTCCCGTTCCGCGTCCGCTCGCTGGTCGGCCTCATTCCGCTCTACGCCATCGAGCGTCTGGAGCGGAAGTGGCTCGAACCGTTCGATGTCTTCCGCGAAAACTTCGATTGGTTCATGAAGCACCGCGCCGATATCGTCGATTACTGCGTCACGACCGTTCACGACAACGGAGACACGACACACATCCTCGCCGTCGTCGATCAGAATCAACTGCAGCACCTGCTCGCGCGCGTCGCCGATCCGGACGAGTTCCTCTCCCCGTTCGGATTGCGCAGCCTGAGCAAGGCGCATCAGCAGCAGCCGTTCGTCTTCGGCAACGCCTCGGTCGCCTACGAGCCGGCGGAATCGTCAACGAAACTGAAGGGCGGCAACAGCAACTGGCGCGGTCCTGTTTGGTTCCCGACGACGTTCCTGATGATCGAGACGCTGCGCAAACTGGAAAAGGCGTACAGCGGAACGGTGCGCGTGACTCTTCGCAACGGCCACGACATTCCGGAGCCGTCGCATCGTGACGCCACGTTCATCGATACGCGCGCCGACGAAGGCCTCGGCGCCGGCAGCACCCGCCGCCGCGGCATGACGCTGACGAATGTTCCCGTCCCGCCGCCGGAAAACACGACCACGCTCACCGGCCTCGCCGCCGATCTCGCCCGCCGCATGACCAACATCTTCCTCCCCGACGCCGACGGCTACCGCGCATCGAACGGTCCGCGCGGCAAACGCCAGGCCGAGCTGTTCGCCCACGACCCGCACTGGAAAGACCTGATCTGGTTCTTCGAGTACTTCAACGGCGACACGGGCGAAGGACTCGGCGCGTCGCATCAAACAGGATGGACGGCGCTGGTGGCAAGCTTGATCGATGAGTGGAGTGGATGACGTGATTGCGCGGAGGCGCGGAGACGCGGAGAGCGATTTTCTCCGCGTCTCGCGTCTCCGCGTGAAAAGCCTTCCCCTCCTACCCTGCTACAATCCGCGCGCTTTTTTCGGGGACTTGCTTAATGGCGAATAAGAACATCGTTCATGTGGTCGGGACCGGCACGATTGGCGAGCCGCTGATTGGGCTGTTTACTGATTTCAAGGAAAAGTGGGGCATCGACGAGGTCACGTTCCACAAGCGGACGCCGAAGTCGGACGACAAGGCCATGGTCGAGCATCTGATCAACCATGGCGGACGTCTCGTCGTCGACGAGGATGCGCGCGACGAGTTCACCCGTCTCGGCCATCGCGTTTCGTTCACGACCGAGGAGGCGCTGGAGCGGGCCACGGTCGTCGTCGACTGCACCCCGGCAGGGCTCGACAACAAAGCCAAGTATTACGACAGCTGCAAAGGCCCGAGAGGCTTTCTGGCGCAGGGATCGGAGTTCGGATTCGGCAAGCCGTACGCGCGCGGCATCAACGAAGAGGTGCAGTCGCCGGACGAACGTTTCGTGCAGATCGTCTCGTGCAACACGCACAACATTTCCGTCCTGCTGAAGACCATCGCCACCCGTGACGGCAAGATCGATCTCGCCGCCGGCCGCTTCGTCTGCATGCGGCGCGCGAACGACGTCTCCGATTCGAAGGGCTTCATCGCCGCGCCGGAAGCGGGCAAGCATGACGATCCGGAGTTCGGTACGCATCACGCCCGCGATGCCCACCACCTTTTCCAGACCCTCGGCGAGAAGCTGAACCTCTTCTCCTCGGCCATCAAGATCAACACGCAGTACATGCACACGCTCTGGTTTGATCTCGATCTCAAGCACGACACGACGCTGGAACAGGTCAAATCGCTGCTGCGCGCGAATCCGCGCGTGGCCTGCACGAACAAGCGGTCGGTGAACCAGATCTTCTCGTTCGGACGCGACCACGGCTACTTCGGCCGCATCCTCAACCAGACCGTGATGCCGTTGTCGACGCTGATCGTGCCCAATCCACGCAAAGTGGTCGGCTTCTGCTACACGCCGCAGGATGGCAATTCGCTGCTGTCGTCGATCGCGGCCACGCTGCGTTTGCTCGACGTCACGAAGCTCGAGGACAACCTCGACGTGCTGCGGCCGTACATCTTCCGCGAGATCTGACGATTTGAGCTAGAGTCCCGGCCATGGCGTGGTTCCGCAAAGAGAAGAAGCCGAAGGAAGCGGTCGAGAAGCAGGTCGCGATTCCTGAAGGGCTGTGGGTCAAGTGCGACGACTGCAAAGAGATCGTCTATCGCAAAGAGGTCGAGCAGAACTTCAACGTCTGCCCGAAGTGCGGCTATCACTTTCGCCTTAGCGCCCGCGAACGCTTCGAAATCCTCTTCGATGATGGCAAGTACAAGGAGTTCGCCGGCGACATCCGCTCGGCCGATCCGCTCGAATTCCGCGACACGAAGCGCTACCGCGACCGGCTGAAAGTCTACGAGGCGCGCGTCGGCAAGGGCGACGCCGTACTGTGTGCCGAGGGGAAACTCGAAGGCATCAGCGTCGTGATCTGCGCGATGGAGTACGCGTTCATGGGCGGCTCGATGGGATCCGTCGTCGGCGAGAAAATCACGATCGCCGCGGAGCGCGCGCTGGAGAAAAAAGAGCCGCTGCTGGTCGTCTCCACGTCCGGCGGCGCGCGCATGCAGGAAGGGATTCTGTCGCTGATGCAGATGGCGAAAGTATCCGCGGCACTGGCGCGGCTGGCTGAGGCGCGGCTGCCGTTCATTTCGATCCTGACCGATCCGACCACCGGCGGCGTGACGGCGTCGTACGCGATGCTGGGCGATCTCAACATCGCCGAACCGAAGGCGCTGATTGCCTTCGCAGGACCGCGCGTCATCGAGCAGACCATCCGCCAGACGCTCCCCGAGGGATTTCAGCGGTCCGAGTTTCTCGTCGAACATGGGATGGTCGATCTGATCCTGCCGCGCGCAGAGATGAAGCCGGCGCTGGCGCGTTTCCTTCGCATGTTCACCGGCAAACGGCGCGAAGCGGCGTCGTGACGTCTGAGCCGTTGCTCTGGCTCGACGGCCTGCAAGGTTCGGGAATCCGTCCCGGCCTTTCCCGCATGCGCGCGCTGCTGCGCGAGCTGGGAAATCCGGAGCGCGCCTGTCCGTCGGTCATCGTGGCGGGGACGAACGGCAAGGGCTCGACGTCCTCGACGCTTGCATCAATTCTCAACGCTTCCGGATACCGCACCGGCCTCTACACGTCGCCGCATCTCGTGGAGCTGCGCGAGCGCTGGACGATCGGCGGGACGATGATCTCCGCGGAGACGCTGGACGCTGCGATCGAAACACTTCGCGCGGCTGCCGATCGCGCCGGCATCGTTCCGACGTATTTCGAAGCTCTGACCCTCATCGCCTTCATCGCGTTCGTGAGTTGTGACGTGATGGTGCTCGAAGTCGGGATGGGAGGCCGGCTGGATGCAACCAATGTGGTCCGCCCGCTCGCCGCTTTGATCACCCCGATCGGTTTCGATCACACCGAATATCTCGGCACGACCATCCGTCAGATCGCGGGCGAAAAAGCAGGCGTGATCCATCGCGGAGCGATCGTCCTGACCTCGAACGACGATCCCCGCGTCCTCGGCGTCCTCCGCCATCGCGCGGCGATGTTCGGCAATCCATTTCACGTGGTGACCTCGACGCATCCGACGCCCCTCGCCGGCGATTTTCAGCAGCGCAATGTGGGGCTGGCGGTGCGCGCGGCGGAGGAGCTGATCCCGCTGCTGCCGCGAATCACGCCTGAATCGATCGAGCGCGGCGTAGCAAACACACAATGGCGCGGACGGCTGGAGCGAATCGACCGCGGCGGGAAACAGATATGGATCGATGGCGGGC
>JBAVBF010000360.1:0-1523 GCA_049586115.1 Thermoanaerobaculia bacterium
GCGCGCGGCTCGGGATGCCGTGAACGATCACGTCATTGTTCGAGGTGCAGACGACGGCGGGGTAGGGCGGCAATCCCATCGGAGCGTAGCCTTTGAACGGCGATTTCGCGCCGCGCTTTGCCAGCTCTTCCTCGGCCACGGCATTCAACTGTGCCGTCGTCGCGCCGGGCTTGATCATCGAACGCATGATCTCGAGGATTTCGAGCACCACGCGATTGGTGCGATCCATCACCGCGATTTCCTCGCGGTTCTTGAGAATCGGGCCTTTCATTCGATCGAGCATCAGGACAGGGACTTCTCTATACGTTCAAAGACCTGATCGACGGGACCAACCCCGTCAACCTCGCGCAGCAGATTCTGAGACTTGTAAAACGTGGCAACCGGAAGCGTCTGGCGATGAAACGCTTCCAGCCGCTTGCGAACAGCGGTTTCGTTGTCGTCGGGCCGCGCAATCAGTTCCGCGCCGTCGCGGTCGCAGACCATATCGACGGCGGGGGGAGCGGATGCGAGGTGATAAATCGCCCCGCAGGTCGGACACGACCGGCGGAGAGAGATCCGCTCGACGATTGCATCGTCCGGGACCAGTAGCTGAAGAACCCGCAGCCCCTCGGAGCCATTCCCGGACGTTTTTCCGACGATGGTGTCGAGCTTTTCGGCCTGCACGAGCGTGCGGGGAAAGCCGTCCAGGATGAAACCGCGCTGGGCGTCGGACTTGGCGAGGCGCTCGTCGATGATACCGAGCATGAGGTCATCGGAGACCAGCGCGCCGGAGGCCATGATCGGCGCGGCCTGACGTCCGAGGTCGGTGCCGTCGGCAATGGCTTCGCGGAGCATGTCGCCCGTCGAAATGTGGGGCACGCCATGCTGCGCGGCAAGCCGCTTCGCCTGCGTTCCCTTGCCGCTGCCCGGCGGTCCGATAAAGATCAGCTTCAAACGTATTTGCCCTTAATCAGCGCCGTCCGCGGATGCGGCCGCGTTTCATGAATCCGTCGTAGTGGCGCATGACGAGCTGCGACTCGATCTGCTGGATCGTGTCCATCGCGACGCCGACCACGATCAGCAGCGAGGTGCCGCCGAAGTAGAAGTTGAAGCCCATGCCTTCCGTGAACCATAGCGGAAGGGCGCGGTCGAGCGCGGCGCCGACGCCGAACGGCAACTGCGCCACGTGCACGCCGGCGATCAGAAACTCCGGCAGGATGCAGACGGCAGCCAGGTACAAAGAGCCGACGAAGGTGATGCGCGTGAGCACGCGGTCGATGTAGTCGGACGTCTTCTTGCCCGGGCGGATGCCTGGGATGAAGCCGCCGTATTTGCGCATGTTGTCAGCCGTGTCGACCGGATTGAAGACGATCGACGTGTAGAAGTAGCAGAAGAAGACGATGCCGACGACCTGCAGCAGGTAGTAGAGCGGCTCGCCGACGCGCATCTGGCTGCCGATGGCCTGCGCCCACGGCGTCTTGATCATCGAGGCCAGCGTCTGCGGGATCACGAGAATCGACGACGCGAAGATGACGGGGATGACG
>JBAVBF010000361.1:0-7004 GCA_049586115.1 Thermoanaerobaculia bacterium
GTGCGGTACGACTTGCTGGTAGTCGCCGATCAGCACGTTGTCGAAGAGGATGTCGTCCGTGTAGTAGCGCGGATCCGCCGGAGAGCGCGACGTGCAACTCGCGACGACGTCGATGGTCGCGTAGCCGATCGCGTTCGCGTGGACGCTACCGACAGCGCGGCTGCATGAGCTTGTCCCGCCGGTCGTCAGCGGGGAAGGCGGCGCACGTTCGTGATTGTGAAAAGCGTGTCCTCCGTCCGATTGACGAAATCCACCTCCAAGTACGGCAGGAGCAACGTGGCCGCGGGAGCGACGGTCACGTCACAGGAGTCGTCGTTGTTGACCGTGGAAGGCGAGGCCGCAAACGCGGACGTGGCT
This sequence comes from Thermoanaerobaculia bacterium, assembly GCA_049586115.1. Taxonomy (GTDB): domain Bacteria; phylum Acidobacteriota; class Thermoanaerobaculia; order Gp7-AA8; family Gp7-AA8; genus JADGNZ01. The sequence goes on from JBAVBF010000361.1 coordinate 358, forward strand.
ACGAAAAGGAGCAGAGGCAACAGGCATTTCATTGTTATCACCCGCCGAGTTACGGCTTTGGATTGATGTTCGTGCCGGTGCAGAGTGCGGTCGTGCCGTTCGACAGGTTTGTGCCTGGCGGACAGACGAAGACACCACCGGCGGGAGCGATGGTGCCGGAGCCGTTGCCCACCGTCATCCCCAAGGCGGCGAGTGAGCATCCGTTGCCGAGTGATGCGGCGTCGAACTCGGCGACCATTTGCTTAGGACCAAAGCTGCCGAACATCGTGATCGTCACCCAGTTCTGGCTCGGACGAGGTCCGACCATGTCCGAGCCAGCGGGTACGAGCTTGCTGGTGCCACCGGCGCCGGTGATGATGGTAGGAATGCCACCGACGTTGCGCGTCACCGAGTAGCCGGTGCTGCCGCCGTTGTTGAGGTTCAGATACATCCACCCTCCGACGTCAGCGGTGCTCATTGATGGATAGAACCCGCTGGCTGTGGAGCTGGAAGATGTCGCAGGGAATGGATAGGTTGGTATGCCTGGACAGGCACCGGTGAGGCACGGTGGAAGCTCATTTGGGTTGTCGTGTTCGTCGAAACGTACGATTTCCACGGTAGGCAGCGCACCGTTGATTGCCAGCGAAGCGCTGCACGCGCCACTGCCGAATCCCTCCCGCCAGATCGTGTAGTTCGTTGCGAAGGCCGCCGTGCCCCCCTGAATGAAACGGGCGGCGAATGCCGATGGCAACGGCTGCCGGCGATCCTGGATGCGGTTGGCCGCCGGCGTGTAGCGGTCGTAGAACGTGTACGGCAGCTCCGTCGCGACATTCGATCCCGCTGCCCCTCCCTCGGGGATCGCGCGAATATGAACCATCGGATTGCCGCTGGCATCAAACGATGTGGCCGAGGTTCCCGCCGGGTGCGGGCCAATCTGCTGATAGTCGCCGATCAGGACATTGTCGTAGAGGAGATCCGCCGTGTAATACAGCGGGTCTGCGGGCGAACGGGTGGTGCAGCTTCCGACGACATCGATCGTTGCATAGCCGATCGCGTTCGTGTGAGAGCCGCCGACTTTGTTGGTGCATGCGGCAGAAGCACCGGCATTGTAGTCACCAGTGGTTAGCGCGCTTCTGACCGCGGCAACGAGCGTCTGCGATAGGACACCGGGAAGCGCGTCACACTCGATGACTGCCTTGAAGTTCGGATTGGCGTAACCGGGTCCAAACGGCGGTGAGGTCAACGCGCCCAGCGGCGACTTCACAGTCGTTGGGCCGGTCCCCGCCGCCGACGCCACGACACCGCTGACAAGAATGTCCTTCACGTTGATGCTCTGAACGTCATATCCCGTGAGGAAGATGTTGAACGTGAGAACAGGGAAGGACCAGTCAGTCCAGAGCGTGACATGCGCGATCTGCGAGTACCGCGACACGTTGGTGATCGTGAACAGCGTCGTCTGCTCGCCTGTCTTCTGTAGGTCGACTTCAAAGTAGGGAAGGAGCAACGTGGCGGCGGGGCCGACTTTGATGTCGCAGGTGGCGTCGTTGTCGGCAACTCCGGCCGACGCGGAAACGGTGATCACAACAGTGAGCAAGGCCAACGCGATCCGAGTTTTCATTGCAACTCCCTTCATGAATTGAGGGCTACATTGGCTGGCATGAGAGGCCTCACGGTGTCGGGTTGATGTTGGTTCCCGTGCACTGCTGCGTCGAGCCGCTGGTGAGCGTCGTTCCCTGCGGGCAGACCAGGACGCCGCCGGCGGGTCCGATTACCGCCCCCTTGGCTACACCCGGCGAACAGCCGTTGCCGAGGGGGGCGGCGTCGAATTCGGCGGTCATGCGGTTACCGCCAGCGGCGGTGCCGAACACCGTGACGGTCACCCAGTTCTGGCTCGGGCGCGGGCCAACCGTCCCCGTACCGATGGGCGACAGGTTCGTCCGCGCGTTCGTCGGGAGACGCTGGCCGCCGATCTCTTTTGTCACCGAGTACTGCGTGCTTCCGCCGTTGTTGAGGTTGAAGTAGAACCAACCGCCAACGTCGAAGCCAAAAATTGAAGGATAAACCGCTGAAGATGACGGGGTCGAAGACGCGGCGTTCAGCATGGATGGCACCGGTGCCGGGCACGTCATGAGACAAGGCACGAGTGTGTTGGGGTTTTCGTGCTCGTCGAATCTGATGATCTCCGAAACGATCAGGTTTGCGGACGTAGATGCATCCGCGCAACTGCCGATACCGAAGCCCTCGCGCCAGATGGTCAGGTTCGTCGCGAACGCCCCGAGCCCACCCTGAATGTAGCGCGCTGCAAACGTTGACGGGAGCGGCTGCCGCCGGTCCATCGTCCGTGCCTGCCCCGGCGTGTAGCGGTCGTAGAACGTGTATGGCAGCCGCGTGTCGACATTCGAGCCGGCGCCGCCACCCTCGGGCACGGCCCGAATGTGCACCATCGGATTGCCTGCTGCATCGCTCGAGGAAACAGTCGTGTTGGCAGGGTGCGGTACGACTTGCTGGTAGTCGCCGATCAGCACGTTGTCGAAGAGGATGTCGTTTGTGTAGTAGAGAGGATCAGCCGGAGAGCGCGACGTGCAACTCGCGACCACGTCGATGGTCGCGTAGCCGATCGCGTTCGCGTGGACGCTGCCTACCGGCCGGTTGCACGAGCTTGTCCCGCCGGTCGTGAGCGCTTTGCGCAACTCCGCCATGATGGTCGCCGGTACGACTCCGGGAATCGTGGCGCAGTCGATTGAGGCACGGAGATTGGGGTTGGTAAAAGGCCAGACCGTCCCCGGTGTGATGCCGGTCGACGACGCGATCGTATTTCGTATGAGGATGTCGGCCAGGTTGATGGACTGCACCGCGTAAGCACCGAGGAAAAGGTTGAAGGTCATCACCGGATAGGCGTAGTCGGTCCAGAGCGTGACGTGTGCGATTTGCGGATATCGCGAGACATTGGTGACGCTGAGGAGCGTTGTCTGTCCTGACGTGCCGGCGAGATCGACCTCGAAGTACGGCAGCAGCAGCGTCGCAGCGGGAGCGAGCTTGATGTCGCAACTGTCGTCGTTGTCGGTCGATGAGGGAGGCGCCGAACTTCTCGCTGCTCGCCTCCGTTCCGCCGAGGGAGCAGGAGCGACCGGGCTGGCAGCCTTCTGAATGCATTGCGTGGTCGAGCCGTTCGTGAGCGTCGTTCCGGGCGGACACGCGAATACTCCGCCGGCGGGTCCGATCGGTACCGCGGAGCTCGGGAGGGCAGCAGGCGAGCAACCGTTGCCGAGGGAGACCGCGTCGAATTCCACCGCCTGACGGTTGCCGGTGGTGTGGGTAGCAAACATCGTCACCGTCACCCAGTTCTGGCTCGGGCGCGGACCGGCGTTTGTCGTGCTGCCGCCGTTGTTCAGATTGAGGTAAAGCCAGCCGCCGGCGTCAGTGCTGAGCCTGGCCGGATACGAAGAGGAAGACGACGAGGTCGAGGACGTTGCCGGCAGCCGCGGAGGCGAGCTTGCGAGCGTGGTCGGATTTTCGTGCTCATCGAAGCGCACGACCTCCGCCACGGTCATCGTCGGAGACGTTTGCGCATCGGTGCAACTGCCGCTGCCAAATCCCTCGCGCCAGATATTGAGGTTTGTCCGAAAGGCCGCGGAGCCTCCCTGAATGAAGCGTGCTGCGAATGTGGACGGCAGGGGCTGCCTGCGATCGATGGCCCGGCTGGATGCCGGCGTGTAACGATCGTAGAAGGTGTACGGCAGCGCCGTTCCGCCCTTCGATCCGGCGCCGCCGCCTTCGGGGACGGCTCGGATGTGAACCATCGTGTTGGCGGTGCCGTCGAACGCCGACGCCGTCGTTGCCGCCGCAGTCGGTCCGAGCTGCTGGTAGTCGCCGATGAGGACGTTGTCGAACAGAAGATCGTTCGTGTAGTAGAGCGGATCGGTGGGAAGCCGGCTGGTGCAGTTCGACACGACGTCGATCGTGATGTAACCGATCGCGTTCGGGTGAACGCCGCCGACGGCATTTTGGCATGCCGCAGAACCACCGGGATTGAAGGTACCGTTAGTAAGCGCGCTTCTGACTGCGGCAACGAGCGGGACATTCAGTGCTCCCGGCTGGTTGGCGCAGTTGATCGAGGCGCCACCACCGGCGAAGTTCGGGTTGGCGGTGAAGCCGGCGGAAAGCGAGCCGACCGGCGACTGCGCCGTGGTCGGTCCCGTACCGTTGTTCTGCGCGACAACGGCATTGGAGAGAATCTGGTTGATCGAGATGCCCTGAACGTCATAGCCGGTCAGGTAAATGTTGAATCCGAAGAGCGGGAACGACCAGTCCGTCCAGACGGTGACGTGAGCGATCTGCGGCAAGCGCGTCACGTTCGTGATCGTGAAAAACGTGTCCTGCGTACGGTTGATGAAGTCAACTTCGAAGTAGGGCAGGAGCAGCGTGGCCGCGGCGCCGACTGTCACGTCACAGGAGTCGTCGTTGTTGACCGTCGAAGGAGAGGCTCCAAACGCGGACGTTGCGATGAGAAGCAGCAGAAGCGATACGCATTTCATTGTTTTCTCCAATCGTCGCGTTACGGCTTCGGATTGATGTTCGTCCCGTTGCAGAGCGCCGTCGTACCGTCCGACAAGTTTGTGCCTTGAGGACAGACGAAGACGCCGCCTGCGGGGCCGATCGGTACTCCGGACGCTACTGCCGGTGAGCATCCGTTGCCCAGCGATGCAGCGTCGAACTCGGCGACCATCTGCTTCGTTCCGAAGCTGCCGAACATGGTGATCGTTACCCAGTTCTGGCTGGGACGCGGACCGACTGTTTGCGAGGGTCGAGGCGCGAGTGCGCTTGTGCTGCCAGCACCGGTGATGATCGTTGGAGCATCATCAATAACGCTATGCGTGGTGACCGAGTAGCCGGTACTGCCGCCGTTGTTGAGGTTCAGATACATCCACCCTCCGACGTCAGCGGTGGATATTGTTGGATAGTTTCCACTGGCCGTCGAGCTCGAAGAGGTGGCCGCGAGTATCGGTATTGTCGGGCCAGGGCACAAAGCGTGGCATGGTGGAGTCACATTTGGGTTGTCCGTCTCGTCGAAACGCACGATCTCCATGGCCTGCAGCGCGCCGTTCAACGCCAGCGAGGCGCCGCACGCGCCTTTGCCGAATCCCTCCCGCCAGACCGTGTAGTTCGTGGCGAAGGCCGCCGTGCCTCCCTGAATAAAACGGGCGGCGAATGTCGATGGCAATGGCTGCCGGCGATCCTGGATGCGATTGGTGGCCGGCGTGTAGCGGTCGTAGAACGTGTACGGCAACTCCGTCGCTACATTCGATCCCGCTGCCCCTCCCTCGGGCACAGCGCGAATATGAACCATCGGATTGCCACCGGCATCAAACGATGCGCTGTCAGACGAAGGATGCGGACCAATCTGCTGATAGTCACCGATCAGGACGTTGTCGAAGAGGAGATCGGTCGTGTAGTAAAGCGGGTCCGAGGCAAAACGCGTGGTGCAGCTTCCGACGACGTCGATCGTCGCATAGCCGATCGCGTTCACGTGCTGGCCGCCGGTTTTGTTGGGGCATGCGGCAGACCCGCCCGGATTGAAGTCACCAGTGGTCAGCGCGGTTCTGACCGCGGCAAGAAGCGTCTTCGGGAGGATGCCGGGAAGCGCGTCACACTCGATTGCTGCCTTGAAGTTCGGGTTGGCGTAGCCGGGCCCGGAGGGTGGCGAGGTCAACGCTCCCAGCGGCGATTTCACAGTCGTCGGACCGGTCCCTACCGCCGACGCAACGACGCCGCTGACCAGGATGTCACGCAGGTTGATGCTTTGAACGTCGTACCCGGCGAGAAAGATGTTGAAGGTGAGAAGAGGGAAGGACCAGTCGGTCCAGAGCGTCACGTGGGCGATCTGCGAGTAGCGCGAGACGTTGGTGATCGTGAACAGCGTCGTCTGCTCGCCGTTCTGCAGATCGACTTCAAAGTACGGAAGAAGCAGCGTCGCTGCGGGGCCGACTTTGATGTCGCAGGTGGCGTCGTTGTCGGCAACTCCGGCCGACGCGGAAACCGTGACCAAAACCGTGAGCAGGGCCAACGCCATCCGTCTCTTCATTGCAGCTCCTCGTGTGATTGGAGGCAATTTATGCTATTACACCATACGGCGCCACACTTATTTGAGCGGGTATACTCAGCGATCACGTGACGGGAGGGTGTCCATGCAAGGTCTTACGCCGCTTGATATTCAGAAGCAGATGTTCGCGCGCGGGCTCAAGGGTTACAACGTCGATGAAGTGCGCGGCTACCTGCACCTGATCGCCGAGGAGGTCGAACGGCTGGTCCGGGACGTCGACCGGCTCTCGCGCGAAAACGCCATGCTCCGCGACGAGCTCGACGAGCACACCGCCCGCGAGCGCATCCTCAAAGACACGCTGCTCTCTGCGCAGAAAGTCTCCGAGGATGTGAAGGCAAATGCGCACAAAGAAGCGGAGTTGATCGTGAAGGACGCCGAGCTGCTGTCCGATCGCCTGACGTCGCAGGCGATGTCGCGCGTCGGCGATCTCGAACGCGCCATACAGGATCTGAAGATCGAGCGCCGCGGCAACCGCAACAAGCTGCAGTCGATGCTCGACACGATGCAGCAGCTCGTGATGCTCGACGCCGAACAGGAAGCGAACGAGCAGCCGATCACGGCGATGTTC